>OMRN01000037.1 GCA_900313265.1 uncultured Lachnospiraceae bacterium
TAGTCGCCTAATTTTCCCTTCGGACGATCCTTCTCAAGCTGAATCTCGTCTACAAATTCCACAGCATACTCGTACTGGCGGTTTGCCATACGTTCGAGTTTGGTATGAATTGCGGTTAAGGTCTCCAATTTTACCACATTCATGGCATCCTGAAGCTCTTCCCTGCTTGCATCCTCGAAAAGGTCGGTTTCAACGACTCTCTTCTGCTTAACGATTACGGTATCGAAACCTTCGGAACTCTCCATAATCATGTTCTTTGCAAAATCAATATTGTCCGCTCTTCTGCGGTATCCTTTGTTATCCAGATAAGCGAGTGCCGCCGCAAGGATATTATCCTCGTTCTTCTCAAGACCGGTGTCGAGAAGTTCCTCGGTTTCATCAATGGATGATGTCTGAATCAGTGAACTCTTTCTGAGTTCTTCGCGCATTAAATCTTTTAAATCTGCCATGTTAACCCCCTTGATTTCACGAATCCGCGTTTGCGGCCGTGTTAAAATAGCATTACTATTGTACCGCGTTACGGGTAAAATGAAAAGACTTAATCATTTACAAACCCCGTTTTTTTAGATATAATAAACGTGTATTGAATGGTTTAAACGGAGGTAACATAGAATGGAAGTTTCCAAAGATATGACCATCGGCGAACTTTTGCAGAAAGCTCCCGAAGCAGCACCCGTACTTCTCGGTGCAGGAATGCATTGCCTCGGATGTCCTGCTTCCCAGGGCGAATCCATTGCAGAAGCTGCCATGGTACACGGACTTGATGTGGATGCATTAATGGAGCAGTTACAGGCTCTGTAAGCTTCCCATCCAATACTTATTTACTTTCTCATGAATCAAAATGCCCCGCCGGTACTACTGCCGCGGGGCATTTTACTGCGGTTTGAAGCGTAAAACCAAGATTAGATGCGTCTGCACTTGATATTTTATGTTCCTTGATATACAATTACCTCAAGTTGTAATGTATATCGTTTCAAACGATGATTAATCAAGGAGGTAACTTAAAATGGCATATGTAATTGGTGATGATTGCGTAATGTGTGGTGCTTGCCAGGCTCAGTGTCCTGCAGATGCAATTTCCGAGGGAGACGGCAAGTATGTAATTAATGCAGATGCTTGCATCGACTGCGGCGGATGTGCAGCTCAGTGCCCTGCTGAAGCAATCGCTCAGGGATAATTCAAATTTGAATCTTAAAAGAGGTAACCGAAACGGTTACCTCTTTTTTTATGCTTCTTCGTGCTTTTTCTCCAAATCGTGGAACTGCGTGTATTCCGGCAGCCATGCAAGCTTGATGGTTGTAGTCGGGCCGTTACGCTGTTTAGCGATAATGACTTCGGAAACATTCACATTCTCGGTTTCTTTGTTGTAATAATCCTCACGGTATAAGAACATTACAACGTCCGCGTCCTGCTCAATCGCACCGGATTCACGGAGGTCCGAAAGCATCGGGTGCTTGTCCGGACGGTCTTCCACTTTACGGCTTAGCTGCGAAAGCGCTACAACCGGAACATTTAACTCTCTTGCCAAAGCCTTTAAGGATCTCGAAATCTCGGAAACCTCCTGCTGATGGCTGTCGCTCTTTCCGCCGCCGCTCATCAACTGCAGGTAGTCAATAATAATCAGATCCAGACCTTTTTCCAGTTTCAGTTTACGGCATTTTGAACGAAGCTCGGCAGGTGTGATACTGCCGGTATCATCGATTACAATCGAAGAACCTGCCACTCTGGTTGCACCTGCGGAGAGTTCTTTCCAATCTGCGGAATTCAGGCTTCCGTTACGGATTACCTGCGAACTTACCTTGGATTCCATCGCAAGGAAACGGTTTACCAGCTGTTCTTTCGACATTTCCAGACTGAACATGGCAACCTGTTTCTTTTCTTTCATGGCAACATGCAGGGCAATATTCAAAGCAAATGCGGTTTTACCCATGGAAGGTCTTGCCGCAATGATTACCAGATCCGAAGGCTGTAAGCCGGCGGTACAAAAATCAAGATCGCGGAAACCGGTGGGAATACCGGTCACCTTTCCGCCTGCCTTGCCCGCTTTCTCAATCGCTTCGAGTGCGTTCATAACCACGTCTTCAATCGGAACAAAATCCGTGCTTCCGCGGCGCTGTACGACTTCAAATACCTTTTTCTCCGCATCATCGAAGATTTTTTCGAGCTTTTCCGTCCCCTCGTAGCAGGCTTTGGAAATCTCTTCATTGGTTTTAATCATTTTACGCAGAACCGATTTTTCGTAAACGATTTGCGCATAGGCTTTCACATTCGCACTGGTCGGCACGGCATCTATAAATTCACGCACATAAGCTAAAGAGCTTACCTCCGGCGGAACATTTTTTTCTTTTAACTTGTCCTGAAGCGTTACCAGATCGACAACTCTTCCGGAATTCGAAAGTTCCACCATGGCATCAAAAATAACACCGTACTGCTTATTATAAAAATCATCCCCCGTAAGGATTTCGCTTGCGGAGGAGATTGCCTGGGAGTCCATCAGCATGGCGCCGAGGACGCTCTGTTCACTCTCGTTGGAGTGCGGCATGATTCGTTTTACAATTTCTTCTTCCATGTTACTGTCTTTCCAATCTTACTTCTCGGGTTCCACATGAACCTTCAGCTCCGCCGTTACCTTCGGATGCAGACGGATGGGCACATCGAATTCTCCGACGCTCTTAATGGAATCCGGGAGAACGATTTTTTTCTTATCCACGGTAATGGAATGCTGGTCGGAAAGCGCCTTGGCAATTTCCTTGCCGGTTACCGCGCCGAATGCACGTCCGCCTTCTCCCACCTTGATTCCGACGGTAACGGAAAGGCTTTCGATTCTTGCCCCGAGCTCTTTTGCGGCCTCAAGCTGCTCTTTCTCCACCTTCGCCTGATTGGCTTTCTGCAATTTTAAATCGTTCATGTTCGCGCCGTTTGCTTCCACGCCGATCTTTTTGGGTAAAATATAATTCCTTGCGTATCCGTCGTTTACCTCGATGGTATCGCCTTTCTTTCCGAGGCTTTTCACGTCCTGCAATAAAATAACTTTCATGATATCGTAATTCCTTCCGACTTATTAGATTTCTCCGTTTGATGCCATCTCATCGAGGGTCTGCTGCAGTTTCGAAACCACATCTTCGACCTTGGCATCCTTAAACTGTGCACCGGCGATATTCATGTGACCGCCGCCGCCCATGCGCTCCATAATAACCTGAACATTGACTTCGTCGATGGAACGCGCGGAGATGTATATTGTGTTATTGTAATCCGTAAAGACAAAGCTTGCCTTGATTCCGTTGATGTTAAGAAGCTCGTTGGCTGCCTGTGCGGCAACAACCGTAGGCGACTTGCAGTGTGCGGCATCGCAGACCGCGATGGCATAATCGTTACGATAAATGACGGTATCCTTAACGGTCTCCGCCTTCGCCATGTATTCGGATGCATCGTCGCGGAACAGTTTTCTGACGCGGGTCACATCGGCGCCGCTTCTTCTGAGGAATGCAGCCGCTTCAAAGGTACGCACGCCGGTCTTTGCCACAAAGCTGTTGGTATCCATCACGATACCGCCGTAAAGTGCATCGGCTTCGCAGCTCTTTAATTTGATACCGTTTTCCACATACTGCAGAACTTCCGCAACCATTTCGCATGCGGAGGATGCATAGGGTTCGACATAGGAAAGCGTCGCGTTCTCGATGGTTTCCTCACCCTGACGGTGATGATCCAGAACAACAATGGCCTTACAGCATTTAATCAATTCCGGACATTCCGTAATGGACGGTTTGTTGATATCAACCACAACAAGAACCGCATTGTTTCCGACGGCGGTAAGCGCCTGTTCGGAGTTTATAATTAAGTCCGAATCATAATCTTCATTGTTAATAAACAGATCCACAATCGGCTGCAGGGACTGCGTTACGGTATTTAACACGATATGCGCCTTTTTGCCCATGGAGTTTGCGATACAGTAAATACCGACCGCCGCACCGAAGCTGTCCACATCGCCGAGACGGTGTCCCATAATGAATACCTGATCCTTTGTGGAAAGGATTTCCTGCAGGGCCTGCGCTTTTACACGGGCCTTAACGCGGGTATTCTTCTCAAGCTGCTGGCTCTTTCCGCCGAAGTACTGAATCTGGCCGGGCATTTTTACAACCGCCTGGTCGCCGCCACGGCCGAGTGCCAGATCGACGGCAGCTCTGGAAAATTCCACATTCTGCGCATAGGTAAGACCGCCGAGTCCGATACCGATACTTAACGTCATGGCTCTTTCGTTTCCGATATTTACGGTCTTTACTTCTTCCAAAAGATCAAATCTCTGGTCCTTTAACTGCATTACCGCTTTCTTTCGCATGATGACCATGAATTTGTCTTTCTCGATTTTCTTTACAATACCGTCAATCGATGCAATGTATTTGTTGATTTTTCTCTCGATTAATGCAAGAAGCAGGGTGGCACGTACTTCTTCGACGCCCTCTAACGCTTCTTCATAGTTGTCTAAGTAAACCAGTCCGACGGCAAGACTCTGGTCGTCGTTTTCCTGCAGGGCAATCTTTAAAGCCGTTTCGTCAAAAAGATAAATGCCGATTAAGGAGCTTTCTTCCTCGGTTTCAAAGAATTCCGAATCCTTTACCATTTCCGTTATATCAATCTGACGGATCAAAATCCGGAAGAAGCGATCCTCGAATTTTAAGGATAATTCTTCCTCTTCCCAGCGTCCGCCCTGTTCATCGATTCTTCCGTTCGGAATCGTGTCTTTGGTAATTTCCGGAAAAATATTCTGAATGGTCTGTTTCGTTTTGCGCGAAACGCCCGTGAGATTTTCGAAGGCATCGTTTACCCAGAGGATTCTTCCGTTTTCATCCATAAGGGCATGCGGCGTTTTCAGTTCGCGTAAGATTGCTTTCTGGACCTGTCCGTACTGCGTGGCAAAGCTTACCATTTCATCGAGAAGGAACGAGCGAAGATACAGCCATAATGCCAGTATTCCGATAAAATAAAGAATAACAAAAATACTGACGGCAATACCCGCTCTGACATTCAGAAAATATATGGGAACATTAGCGGCGATTAACAATACGCCGAGCAGAATCAGCAGCAGAAAAAAGACTTTGATTTTTCCTGTTACCTTCAGTTTCTTCGACATGCGTCTTTCCCCTCCGAAACGGCATCTTTGAAACAATTATCGAATAAGCCCAAAATCAATTTATTATATCATATTTTAAGAAGGGATGCCATAAAAATATAAACGGTGGCTTTTCAATCGGGCCGGGACAGCCTGCGCATAAAAAAACTGCCGCTTAAACCTGCGGCAGTTTTAAATCGTAATCGTTATGATTAATCCATTACGTAGGGCATAAGTGCAACGTGGCGTGCTCTCTTGATGGCAACGGTAAGTGCTCTCTGATGCTTTGCACAGTTTCCGGTGATTCTTCTGGGAAGAATCTTGCCTCTCTCGGATACGTATCTTTTTAACTTTGCGGTATCCTTGTAATCAATGCCACTGTCTTTTCCACAGAAAGTGCAGACTTTCTTTCTTCTGTGAACTCCGCCCTTCTTTCTGAAATCGGGCTTATCTGATTTAACAAAAGCCATAATGTGCCTCCTTCATAAACCCCCAACCGTTAAAACGGTAAAGTCGAATCGGTTGAGCTGTCAAACTTCATGAAATCGCCGTCTCCTGCGGTGCTTCCGTCAGAGGAATCTCCGCCGTTTCCGAAAGAACCGTTTGCGGAAGCAGCATTCTTGCTTTCACAGAATTCCTGGTCTTCTGCCACAACATCGGTGGTATAAACCTTCTGTCCTTCCTTGTTGGTATAACTTCCGGTCTGAATACGGCCTGTAACCAATACTTTCGTTCCCTTATGAAGATATTTCTCAGCAAACTCTCCGGCTTTGCCAAAAGCTACAATGTTAATAAAATCCGTGCTGTTCTCTTCATTTTTGGAAAATCTTCTGTCTACGGCAAGAGAGTATCTTGCAACTGCTGTAGGGTTCTCACCCTGCGAATATCTCACATCGGGATCACGGGTCAGACGACCCATTAAAATTACTTTATTCATATAAAACCTGCTTTCTATTGCTCGTCCTGTCTAACGCATAAGTATCTGATCACGCCGTCCATGATACGAACTCTGTTTTCGATTTCGATCGGTGCGGTCGACTCAGCCTCGAAACGGATGAAATAGTAGTAAGCTTCACTCATTTTCTGGATTTCGTAAGCAAGTTTCTTCTTGCCCCAGTCATCCACTTCTGTGATTACACCACCGAATCTTTCGATGAGCGCCTTGCATTTGTCTACAACGGCTGCTCTTCCGTCATCTTCGAGCTTAGCATTGACAACAACGCATAATTCATACTTGTTCATGCTAGTTACCTCCTTTTGGTCTCTGGCCCTTCATCCATGTGAAGAGCAAGGAATTAAACATCACGGACCTATATAGTATCATAAAAAAATTGCGGTTTCAAGATGAAATCCGCAATCTTTTTCGTATTTTTCAAATTACAGCTGAGAGAAGACTTCTCCGATTTTTCCGTGGATGACAAGGTCTGCACGGCGGTCCTGCGGTGTCGCCGAAAGATTGACAAGGACAAGCTTCTTTCCGCGGTAGTAATCGATTAAGCCTGCTGCCGGATAAACCACCAGCGAAGTTCCTCCGATAATTAAAATATCCGCATTGGCAATATAATTGACGGATTTGGTAAGGACGGTATTATCAAGGCCCTCCTCGTATAAAACCACATCGGGTTTGATGGTTCCGCCGCATTCGCATTTGGGCACCATGTAATCGGGGCTCTTCGGATCCAGTGCTTTGGCTTCTTCCACTTTACTTTTTACATCGGAAAAATCAAAGAACTTATGGCATTTCATGCAGTAATTGCGTTGTACGCTTCCGTGAAGTTCCAGTACTTCCTTACTTCCGGCCATCTGGTGAAGGCCGTCGATATTCTGCGTGATGACCGCCTTTAATTTGCCTTTCTCTTCCCACTCGGCCAGTTTTAAATGCGCGGCATTGGGTTTCGCCCCTTCAAGCAGAAGCTTGTCGGCGTAGAATTTGTAAAACTCCGACGTTTTTCTCATGAAAAACGTATGGCTTAAAATTGTTTCGGGCGGATAATCGTATTTCTGATGATAAAGCCCGTCCACGCTTCTGAAGTCCGGAATACCGCTTTCGGTCGAAACACCCGCGCCTCCGAAGAACACGATATTGTTACTTTCGTCAATCCATTTTTTTAATGTTTCCAGTCCTTCCATTTTAACCCACCCCAATCAGTCATCATTAAATTTCCGAAATCTGCTCCTGTCTTAACATTTTAAGACCTTTGCCCGCAAGTTCCGCTTCCGCTTCCTTCGTATGTGCAACACGGAAAATCATATAGGCACTCTGGCTCTTCTTTCCGCCAAGGAACGAATACATGTATTCCACATTAACATGGCACTCGTCAAAAATGCTTAACAGCTTATTCAAACCGCCCTTCTCGTCGTTGATTTCGAATGCGAGTACCGGTGTTAAGGACGCAATAAAATCCGCATCCTTAAGTACGCTCGTCGCCGCCAGTGCATCGTCAACTATCAGTCTTGCGATTCCGAAATCCTTCGTTTCCGCAACGGACAGTGCACGAAGATCGATGGAGTGATCCGCCAGAACCTGCGTCATTTTCCGAAGTGTACCGGGCTTATTTTCCAAAAATACCGAAATCTGTTTAATACTCATAACCAACCCCTCCTCAATTATGATTTTTTTCTGACCCTGTATTTAGTTTTCTCTCATAATGCACATGATTAAATTTTTCGCTTATCGATTACGCGGACCGCCTTGCCCTCACTTCTGGCAATGGACTTCGGTGCAACAAGCGTAACTTTCGCCTTGATGCCGAGCATGGATTTCAGGCCGTCGGAAAGCTCTTTCTGCTTGGCTTCCACTTCACCTAGGTTATCGGTGAACATCTCCGGTGTCATTTCAACCTGAACATCGAAGGTATCCGTATTGTTTACACGGTCGACGATAATCTGGTAATTTGCGGCATAGCCGTGATTTAAAAGTACGGTCTCGATCTGGCTCGGGAATACGTTTACACCACGGATGATTAACATGTCGTCGCTTCTTCCGCGCGGTTTCGCCATACGCACAAAAGTACGTCCGCAGGAACATTTCTCATATTTTAACTGGCAGATATCTTTCGTACGGTAACGAAGAAGCGGATACGCCTCCTTGTCAAGCGATGTAAATACGAGTTCTCCCTCGCTTCCGTCGGGAAGAACTTCAAGCGTATCGGGATCGATAATCTCAACCAGGAAATGATCTTCATTGATATGCATGCCGTCCTGTGCGGAACATTCAAAAGACACACCCGGTCCGGATAACTCGGTTAATCCGTAAATATCGTAAGCCTTGATTCCCATGGTCTTTTCGATGTCGTGACGCATCTCTTCACTCCATGCCTCCGCTCCGAAAATACCGGCCTTTAAGGGAATATCGTCCGGTCCTAAGCCCATTTCCTTCATACGCTCACCGAGATAGGCCGCATAACTCGGTGTACAGCAAAGAATCGTGGTCTTTAAATCCTGAATAAACATAATCTGACGGTCCGTATTACCCGAACTGGTCGGAACGGTAAGACAGCCGATTTTGTGAGAACCTCCGTTTAATCCGGGACCTCCGGTAAACAGACCGTATCCGTAGGAAACCTGGCATACATCCTCATCGGTAGCTCCCGCAGCCGTCAGTGCTCTGGCACAGCACTCTTCCCACAAATCGATATCATGCTGTGTATAGAATGCCACCACACGCTTTCCGGTCGTACCGGAGGTGGACTGGATTCTTACACAGTCCTTCAAAGGCATACCCAAAAGACCGTAAGGATAGGATTCCCTCAAATCATCTTTCGTAATAAACGGAAGTTTATGCAAATCGTCAATCGACTGAATATCCGCCGGAGTAATACCCTTTGCTTCCATTTTCTTCCGGTAATAGGGAACATTGTCCCATACATGCTGTACCTGCTTTTTCAGCTTTTCATTCTGAATTTCGCGGATTTTTTCACGCGAGGCACATTCGATCTCTTCCTGATAATACCTTTCCATCTGAATTTGTCCTCCTTTAGATAAATACTTTAAGCATCCGAACACGCTGCTTAAGGCAGACACGGATGCTTAAATTCATAAAAATGTCGTCCTTCTTCCCGTCCGACAGCAAAATCTGTCATCGGATCGGTATGATTTTCGGTGTTCCGTCGCCGTCACCCGGTTCTTCTTTCTTCACCGGCTGGGGCTGGGGTACGGGTGCTCCCGGTGCACTTTTCTGCTTGTTTGCCTGCGCAATCTCTTCCGGAGTCATCGGTCTCGGAGTCGGCTTCTTGCCACCGAAAAGACCGCCCGGCTGCTGTCCGGGTGCTCCGGCAGGGGTTCCCTGAGGTGCTCCCGCAGGCGCTGCTGCTTTCGGCTCTCCGGCAGGAGGCATTCCCGGTCCTCCGGGCTGTCCCTGAGGCGGCATTCCCGGTCTCGGTGCTCCGGCAGGAGGCATTCCGGGTGCCCCCGGCTGTCCCTGAGGCGCCATCGGTCTTCTGGCCGCTCCGGTTCTTCTTTCAAAAATTAAAATAATCTGGGTAATCGGCACTGCGCCGCTTGCGGCAAGTCCGCCCGTAACACCGGCATATCCCGCCACCTGATTTTTTCCGATTACGTTACAGAAGGAGTTGGCCAGACGCCATCCTTTCTCCGCATATACCTTCAGCTGGGAGTTAAGCTTCTCACTGCTGATGGTTCCGTCCGGGTTGCTCGCGATAATCTCCGCGCGATATTCAAAAGCATCATTTACCTTCTTTATGGTTTCCTGCTTCTTCTCTTCCTGTGAACGGTTAACCGTAAGATTCGTATTCATCAGGTTCTGAATACCTTCTACGAATTCGGCCTTCCTTTTATACTCCGCCGCATCCTTAAAAGGTGCATCGATATCGATAATCGCACCGCACTTAAGACACGCATTCGCTTCCAAAGCTTCCGATGAAATTTCCGCACCGCATACTTCACACTTCATTTTGTTATCCCCCCGATTCTAATCTTTCATTACCTATGACCGCCGCCGGTTCCCCAAAAACGGAAAAAGTGCGTGCGAATCACATATATTCAGTATAAACTACCGACGGCTATTCGACAAGTGATTATTTCGAAAACCGCCCTCCTGACGGAACGCAAAAATCGCACCTTCAAACCGCACTCCGTCACCCCTACGCGATATGAAGTGCCATGCAGACAAGTCTTACAAGCATTGCCATCACCCAGGCGATGAGGCACTGCCATGCCACCACAAAAAACGCCCATCTCACGCCGAGTTCCCTTCTTACGGAAGCAACTGCGGCTACGCAGGGTGTATAAAGAAGACAGAAAACCAAAAGCGGCAGCGCCGTTCCGACGGTTAATACCGCATGGATTCCGCCCTCGTCCGCAAACATCATCTCAAGAATGGACACCACGCTTTCCTTCGCCATAAAGCCGGAGAAAAGGGATGTGATAATTCTCCAGTCTCCAAGCCCGAGCGGTTTGAAAACGGGCACCAGCAGTCCGGAAATCACCGCCAGAATACTTTTGCTTGAACCCGGAACCAGATTAAAATGGAAATCGAAACTTTGCAAAAACCAAACCACAATGGTCGCAATCAGGATAACCGAAAATGCCCTTTGAAGGAAATCCTTTGCCTTATCCCATAAAAGATGCATGACATTCTTTGCTGCCGGCAGACGGTAATTCGGAAGTTCCATGACAAACGGAACCGGTTCTCCTTTAAAAGTTTTCCGGTAAATCAGCGCAACCAACAGGCCCGTAAGAATTCCGAAAACATAAAGTCCGATCATGACAAGTGCCTTGTATTTCGGAACAAAGGCATCCACGAAAAACAGATAGATCGGGATTTTTGCCGTACAGCTCATAAACGGGGTAAGTAAAATCGTCATTTTTCTGTCCCGCTCACTCGGCAGGGTTCTTGTGGACATGACCGCCGGAACCGTACATCCGAAACCGATGAGGAGAGGCACAATGCTCCGGCCGGAAAGCCCGAGTTTACGAAGCGCTTTGTCCATAAAGAACGCAACCCTGGCAATATACCCGCTGTCCTCGAGAATCGAAAGGAAGAAAAACATCGTAACGATAATCGGAAGGAACGATAGAACGCTGCCCACTCCCTTAAAGATGCCTTCGATAATCAGATTATGGATGACCTCATTGACATTTGCCGCCGTAAGTGCATGATCCACCAAAACGGTCAGTGCGTCGATTCCCTTCTCCAAAAGGCCCTGAAAAAATGCGCCGACCACATTAAACGTCATGAAAAAGGTCAGTCCCATAATCAGAATAAACACGGGAATGGCGGTCCATTTTCCGGTTAAAATCCGGTCGATTTTACGGCTTCTTATATGTTCTCTACTCTCTTTCGGCTTCGTTACGCACCGTTCGCAGACTTTTTCAATAAAGGAAAATCTCATATCCGCCATGGCCGCACTTCGGTCAAGTCCGCGCTCGTGTTCGAGCTGCAATACAATATGCTCGATGGTTTCTTTTTCATTCTGGTCCAGATTCAGTTTCTCGATAATCAGTTCATCGCCCTCGATGATTTTGGAAGCCGCAAAACGCACGGGAATTCCGGCAGCAAGCGCATGGTCCTCAATTAAATGAACCACCGCATGAATCGCACGGTGCACGGCCCCGCCCTTATCGTCTTTTCCGCAAAAATCCCGGTGAAGCGGTTTTTCCTGATATTTTGCAATATGGATGGCATGGTCCATCAGTTCGTCCACGCCTTCTCTTTTGGCGGCCGAAATCGGAACAACCGGGGTTCCGAGCATATCCTCCATCGCATTGACGTAAACTCCGCCGCCGTTTCCGGTCAGTTCATCCATCATATTCAGCGCCACAACCACCGGCACATCCATCTCGAGAAGCTGCATGGTAAGATACAGATTTCGCTCGATATTCGTAACATCCACGATATTGATAATGGCCTTCGGCTTTTCTTCCAAAACGAAGTTTCTTGATACAATCTCTTCTCCGGAATAGGGAGACATCGAATAAATACCCGGCAGGTCGGTAACCATCGTATCCGGATATCCCTTCATTTCGCCGTCTTTGCGGTCCACCGTAACGCCCGGGAAATTTCCCACATGCTGGTTTGCACCGGTCAGTTCGTTAAAGAGCGTGGTCTTTCCGCAGTTCTGGTTTCCTACCAGGGCAAACGTAAGCTTTGTACCGGCAGGCAGGGGATTACCGCTTCCTTTCGGATGGAATTTACCTTCCTCGCCGAGACCGGGATGGGCAATGTGTTCTTTCTTCCGGGGCATTTCCTCCGGCTCCGGTTGTTCTTCGGAAGGCTCCGTGATTTCCTCAATCTCGATTCTGGCGGCATCTTCCAGCCGGAGAGTCAGTTCATATCCGTGAAGTCTCACCTCCATGGGATCTCCGAGCGGCGCAAATTTAATCACTTCCAGTTTTGCGCCCGGAATCAGTCCCATATCCAGAAAATGCTGTCTGGTGGCACCCTCGCCGCCGACCGATTTTACAATTCCCCGGTCTTTTATTTTCAGTTCCGCTAAAGTTTTCATCTCTCTTAACA
>OMRN01000209.1 GCA_900313265.1 uncultured Lachnospiraceae bacterium
ATGGATTCCCTTAAATCACTCACCTCTAAGATTTCCAATTCCGGTTTTATGATTCCTTCTAGAATCCTCTCCTTCGAAGCAGCAGAAAAATCTTGCCCTTCGTGTCCGCGATTTTTATTCCGCCGTACATGCGGCTGTCGGTCGGATCGGACCGGTAGTCGTTTAAGACAAAAACCGTATCCGCGGGGACCGTGTAAGGGAATTCAATAGTCGCGCCTTCCGCCGTTGTCGGATAAACCGCATTTTCGTATACTCCGTAGCCGTTGACGGTAAGCGTTGCCTCTCTGATATCCACGACATCTCCCGTTCTTGCGACAATCCGTCCGAATTTGATTTTTCCGTCATGCAGATAACCGATTTCATCGTCGAGTGCATATTTGGTGTTCAGTTTGTAGGTGATGACCAAATCTCCGTCCTTTATCATCGGATAACAGGAATTCGAATGGTTTACATAAATTCCGACTACAAAAATCACCAGGCCCGCAACTACAAGCGCCGTCACTGCAATTTTAATGAAAAATTCAATTGCAAAGGACAGTGCGGATTTTTTCTTTTTGGTTTTTCCTTCGACTTGTTCTTTCAATTTCCGAATCGCCTTTGACTATTCCGTCGTTTCCTTTGCACTGCGCTTTCTCTTGATCAGAACATACACCGCCGCTCCGATTGCAAGAAGCACCATCACGCCTCCGTAGATTCCGATAAGATAACCGTTATTTTCTCCTGTTTTCGAGGACCTTCCGTCGACATGGCCGGACGGAGGATTCACTTTTTTCGGCGGGTTATCTTCGGCAGGTTTGTCACTGGGCGGATTGTCGCTCGGCGGCTCGATGGTTTTCTTATTGGTAAACTCTATTTTCTCCGGCTTTTCGGATGTTCCGGAAAGAGTCACGGAGATCGTGTAAATCAGATTATTATTATCATCGTTTAACACGCAGAGATATACGTCGTAAACCTTCTCATCATACTTAATATTCTTATCGCTTCCCTTGCCCTGGTAAACCTTATAAACGAAAGTCCCGGGCTCCGTTACATTCAGTACAAAAAACGCCGTCTCAGCCCCTTTAACCGTAATACTGTCTTTATCCGGTTTCGGTGCCCTCGAATCCGGGTTCTCCATCTTGATGGTATATGTTGCAGTCTCTTCACCGCTTATTTCATCGCAGTATACAGGAATCTGTGCCTGAATCGGAGTATAGACTTCCTTGGCTGAAACAGAAAACGAAAGAAGGAGAAAAAGCGTACAGAAAGCAGAGAAAAGAATCTTCATCACTCTTTTCCCGCCTCGCATTTTATTCGTATTAAATTTGTGATTCTCTCCTACTGTTTTCATCTTTCAGGATAGTAAAGCCATTCTCTCAACTTATTATTGTATTCCCCTGTCAAATGTTTGTCAACTTTTTACAAATATTATGTAAACTATATTATGTTTCATTATGACACTTTTTTCGATGTTTTAAGAATTGATTAACAATTTTATGTAAACCTATTTAAACACATCAGACGCTTGATGACCTTATCACGCAAAAAAATAACGCCCTGCTTTACAGCTGAGCGTTATTTTAAATACTTTCATACTCTTATTTCATCCCGAATCATTAAGGATTGAAGTTGATTCCGTTGCTTGTAGCGGCTCCGCCGACTGCTCCGACACCAACGATAACAACCAAAATAATAAATACGATGATTGCAATTACAATACCGGCAATGCCGACGATGATACCGATAAGTCCGAGTTTCTTTCCTGTTTCGATTTTATTGGAAATTTCCGTTGCCTGCTCATGCACTTTTTTATGAAGTACCATGGCTGCAATACCGGTTCCGATACCGAATGCGTTCCAGATGCATGCAAAAATAAGACCGTATACGGGAATGCATCCGAGTAAGGTTCCGAGACCGGACCAAAAGATTGCATTGATTCCGAGAATGAGTCCGGCGATTTCCTTTCCCGGGCACTTTATCGGTTCCGATGCATTGGTAAATGTCTGCATACTCGGATCTGTATATGACTGAGTGCTCGGTTCCGGTGTGGCTGTATATGCCTGAGCATTCGGATCCTGTCCATAACCGTCAAAATTGTTGTTGTTAAATCCGTCCATTACAATTCCTCCTTAACAATAAATAACTCATTAATTTTATGTAAAAAATGCTTTTCGCAATTTTTCCAGAAACTATTTTACTCTTTTTTCTCTCTTAATGAAAGAGCGAAATTAAATCTCCTCTTCTCCGAGTGCACTTCGAAGAAGTTCTGTCGTGTACTCCGCCTTCGGATGTTCAAATATTTCCC
>OMRN01000214.1 GCA_900313265.1 uncultured Lachnospiraceae bacterium
AAAACGAATCCGTAGAACTCCATCGTTTCCGGGCTGAACCAGTTGTGATAAACGGAAAAATTGACAACCTGCAGATTTCCGTTCATTTCAAAATACGGGAATGCATAAGCATAAAATATGCCGTTCTGATAACTTAAAAGAATATAGCCGTAGGTTCCCCTGTTGTTGACGATTTTAACCAGGCGCTCGTTCTGACCGTCCTCATTCATGTCCGCATCGATATATTCGCAGAAAAGATACGGATCATTTTCGTACGTATCCATTCCGCCGTCCAGAAACTTCTTTAAGGTCATCGGACCGGTTTCGCAGGAACAGTAACGGTTATATTCCACAACATAAACTTCTTTTTTGTTCTTATCGTCCATGACGTAATCAAAGAAATCCGCCATTTTTGCAGCATCGGTGATATCGCCTGTCGCTACCGGAATATTTAAGTACCAGATAATCGGTGCGGGATTGGTCGGCGCGGATTCGGTGCAGTAATTGATATCTTCACCGAAAACTTCCTTAAGCGTGGGATATTCGGCGTCGTCCGGCTGATTGTTTAAATCCTCTTCCATGATAACTTCCGATTTTACCTTACCCGAGAGATCCGAATACTCGGTTACCCACATATATCCCATATGTGCACCGTAAGAAAACAAGTTACCGTTCAGTCCTAATACGAACTGCGAATGTCCGGCATAAATCGTATCGGCGGGAACCAGATTTACCACCTTGCCTTTTTTCGAATCATAGGCATAAATTAAAAGCTGGTAATCCGCTTCGCAGGTACCGGTACGGATGCACAGTTCCGGTGTATACTCGTTGTATGTATCATCTACGTTGGTAAGGAAGTAGGATTCAATCGGGACGTAATCATCTCCCCCGTCAACCGCCTTATCCAGCTCATCGTCCAGAAATTCCTTGTATGCAATCTGCCAGTCACTCGGATTATGTGCATAGAAATCGTATTCGTATTCCGGTTCTTCAACAGTGGCCAGTTCCGCTCCGATATCGACGCTGTCGTCCGGTTCGGGCGCCTGCCAGTCCGTCTGTAAAGAATCGGACGGATTTTCCAAAACAACATCCGGCGGAATATCACTTGCCGGATTGGAAGGATTTGTCGTCGACGTCTTCGGCAGGAAACTGCATCCTCCGATTAAGAGCGTAAGCGACAGCCCGAGTGCCAGTGCTCTGACTTTTGATTTCTTCATTTTTCTTTTCCCCTTTCACGTATTCATTTTCCGATTTTTTCCCTGATTTTTGCAATATATACTTTGCCCTATATATTGCTGTATATTTACTATACGTTTCATTCCCGGTTATTTTATGGAAAATCTTTCGCATGCGGCATTATTCGTCGTCATCCGCGTCTTCTTCCCTGCTGTCCCGTTCCCTTTTCTTCCGGACAAGAAGAACGACAACAAGCGTAATGATGCCCACAACCATAAAACCCGCCATCAAAGCGGCAATCGAAAGAAAGTATAAACGGATAATCTGAAGTGTCATCTTATGAACCCTCCCGCTTTTTAACCCGTTTTAATCCATGTCGCGTTTCATTCGCCGGTTTCTTTAAACATTTCCGCTGCCTTTTTTAAATTATTCGTAATCGGCAGATGCTGGGGGCAAGCATTTTCACACTGTTTGCAGCCGATGCAGTCCGCTGCCGTATGACCCGGTGATGTGACCGATGCATAATTTTCTTTTGCCTCTTTCATCTGACCGTTTCCGAGCTGCAGATTCATGGCCGCAAAAATATCCGGAATCGCAATTTTCTTCGGACAGCCTTCTATGCAGTAATGGCATGACGTGCATGGAATGGTTGATGATTTTCCCATAATCACCTGGGCTTTTCTTATAATCTCCTGCTCCTCTTTGTTTAAGGGAACGAAGTCCTTCATGAAAGAAATATTGTCCTGCATCTGCGCAATATTGGACATTCCCGAAAGAACGGTCAGAATTCCGTCTAACGAAGCCACAAAACGGATGGCCCAGGAAGCATAGGATGCATCGGGATTGTATTCCTTCATCATTTTTCTGACTTCCGACGGCGGATTGGCAAGCGCTCCTCCTTTTACCGGTTCCATGACAACGATGGATTTGCCGAACTTTCTTGCAACTTCGTAATTGGCTCTCGAGGCGACGGAAGGATTCTCCCAGTCGGCATAATTAATCTGAAGCTGGACAAAATCCACTTCGGGATGGTCGGTTAAAATCTGCTCAAGCAAATCCGGACCTGCATGAAAAGAAAAACCGAAATGTTTGATTAATCCTTCTTCCTTTTTCTCTTTCACATAATCCCAGAGATGGAATTTATCATATCGGGAGTAGTTGTTCTCCATAAACGCATGAAGAAGATAGTAATCGAAGTATCCCGCTCCCGTCCTTTTTAAGCTTGTGTCAAACTGCTTCTTCGCCGCACTTTCGGTGGGCGCTAAAATAAAGGCATTGATTTTTGTAGCCAGCGTATAGGCATCTCTCGGATAGCGTTCCACCAGTGCTTTACGGATGGCATTCTCCGAACCCGGATAAACAAACGCCGTATCGAAATACGTAAATCCGGCATCCAGAAACAAATCAACCATCTTCTTTACCTGCTCCACATCGGTTCCCAGTCCTTTGTGCGGCAGTCTCATCAGTCCGAAACCGAGCTTCGGTACTTCTTTTCCAAAATAATCCGACATAAAATCTCCTTACATTCATATGCCTTCCGGCCGAAACACACATTGACATTTTATTATAACACACCGGCCGAAAAAAATCGATTTTTGCCCTCAGACGATATTCGGTACGATTCCGTGCTTGATGTGATACCGGTAAAAAAGATTCACCCCGAGATAAAACACAGCGTTTCCCGGCCGTTTTAAGAAACAGTCGGTAAAAATCGTACGCTTTAAAATGCTGCGGTAGGAATAAACATCGTTATATAAATCCCAGTAGGCTTTGGTTAATTCTTCGGGCGTCATATTCTTCGGATAATGAACCGCTTCGCAGGCGTTATAGGAATACATGTCCGTATTGTAAATGCGGTTCTGCTCTTTCATCTCGTCGTAATACTGCGTCCCGGGAATCGGAGTCAGTATATAAAAACGCGGAACCGCAATCTTATTTTCCTCGATAAACTTCGCCGTCTCCTTAATGGACTCAAGCGTATCGCCCTCGGCTCCCACCACCATCTCGGTGGAAATGTCGATGCCGTGACTGCGGATAATCTTTAGCTGTTTCGAATATTCGTCCGGATGTGCCCAGGCCTTCTGCATGCCGACCAGGCTTTCGCGGCTGATGCTTTCAAGACCGAAGCTTAAGGCATAGCATCCGCTCTTTGCCACTGCGGTTAATAGTTCTTCATCCCTGGCTATATCAATCGAGCACTGCGTCATCCAGTGCATTTTCATTTTTGCAATCTCTTTGCAAAGTTCCAGCGCATAATCCCGGTTTGAAAAAAGATTGTCGTCAAGAAGCAGAAACTGCTTAAATCCGAGTTCCTTCACCCTTTTAATATCCCTCATGACATCGGGTATGCTGCGTTTTAAATACTGTCCGTGATATAAGCAGTAGATGGAGCAGAAACTGCAGGTTTTCGGGCAGCCGCGTCCGGCCTGCACCGGCAGAAAATTTCCGATCCGCTTGTTCAGTACCAGTTCATACCTCGGAAGCGGGGTTTTAAGTTCCGTCAGTTTCTTTTTATAATACGGCTTAAGCGTGCCGTTTAAATAATCGGAAATCATCTCACCCCATGTTTCCTCGGCATCCCCGATCATAACGGCATCCCCGTATTTCTTCGCTTCTTCCGGCATCAGCGATACCATGTATCCGCCTAAGATCACCGTCTTCCCCAGTTCCTTAAACTTCTTTGCGATATCGATTGTCCGCATGACGGCATGTCCCATGCTGCTGATTCCGATCAGTTCCGCATCCGTATCAAACGGCACATCCTCAATCGTCTCATAGCACAGTTCCACCTCAAAATCCTCCGGCGTCAGTGCCGCCAGAAGCGGAAGCGCAAGCCCCACGAAATATAATCTTTTCTTCTTCACCAGCTTCCCGTACTGATCATACGGTGTCGGCTGAAT
>OMRN01000216.1 GCA_900313265.1 uncultured Lachnospiraceae bacterium
GGTGTCGTCGGAATTTTCCGCGCGGGGGATGACGGCGGATACCGGTATGTTTTCGGTATAAAAACCCCGTCCCCGGCGTGTCCGCTTAAGGAACTGGCGGCGAAGATGAGAGAGACGCTCGGCGGAAGAGGCGGCGGAAGTGATGTGATGATTCAGGGAAGCGTCCCTGCAAAAGAAGAGGATATTCGAAGATTTTTCAATGAAACTGGATTCGCGCTATAAAGGAATAATATGCATAATCGCATCGGCTTTCTGCTTTGCCACGATGAATCTTTTTCTTCATTTGGCCGGTGATCTGCCCTTCTGGCAAAAGGGTTTCTTTCGTAATTCCATTGCGCTTATTTTTGCGGCAATTATTCTGTTCCGTGAAAGGAAAAAGGTTAAAATCCGGATCGATTCGAAGAATATCGGGTGTTTATTCGGACGGGCCGCGTTCGGAACGCTGGGGCTTTTATGCAATTTCTACTGCGTGGATCATATGAATCTTTCGGACGCATCCATGTTAAACAAGCTGGCACCTTTTTTTGCGATTGTGTTCTCGGCCATTTTCTTAAAAGAAAAAGCAAAATGGTTTCAGTGGGCGGCGGTTGTCATTGCTTTTGCCGGAAGTCTGTTTATCGTAAAACCTTCTTTCGGGATGGAAGTTTTTCCGGCCATGATCGGAGTGCTCGGCGGACTCGGTGCCGGAGTTGCCTATACGTTTGTCCGCAAACTTGCACAGTATGAGACGCCGGGTGCATTAATCGTGCTATTCTTTTCGGCATTTTCCGTCATTCTTTTGGGGCCGGTTGTCGCCCTGACATATGTACCGATGACGCCGAAGCAGTGGGCGCTGCTTTTGCTTACCGGACTTGCCGCAAGCGGCGGCCAGTTCTTTGTGACGGCGGCATATACCTACGCTCCCGCAAAGGAGATTTCCGTTTACGACTACTCGCAGGTGATTTTTGCGGCCCTTTGGGGAATCCTTTTCTTAGGACAGATTCCGGATATTTACAGCGCACTCGGATACCTGATTATCGTATCCGTGGCCATCGCAATGTATATTGCTACGAAAAGATCGATTGCGAAAGAAGCAAAACAGGGCGGAAGTTAAAAAAATACTGGCATACGGACTGAAATTTCGGTATAGTAGAAACAGGGGGAAATGATAATACGGAAGTCGTATTTTATGGGGGGCGTTTATGGCAAAAAAACAGGCAATTAATCATATAAACGGCTTTGACGTAAGACCCGGTAATTATCTTATGAACGGGTCTTTTCGCGTTTCGGGCGGCGTGAATTTTACCATTCATTCGGTGCATGCCGTCGGCTGCGAACTGGTTCTGTTTAAGCCGATGGAGAAAGAGCCTTTTGCGGTGATTCCTTTTCCGGACACCTACCGGATCGGAAATACTTTCTCCATGGTGGTATACGGACTGAACATTAAAGATTTCGAATACTGCTACCGGATTATCGAACTGGATTCGAACGGAAAAAAAGTAAAATCGCCTCTTTTAATCGATATCTATACGAAGGCCGTTACCGGACAGAGTATCTGGGGCGGAAAGTTAAGAGAGGATTTTACCTACCGTTCCCGTGTCGTGGAAGAGGATTTCGACTGGGGCGATTTTATCGAACCGGATCTTGAGTTTAACGATCTGATTATTTACGAAGCACATGTCCGCGGATTCACGAAGAGCAGCAGTTCCGGTGTGAAGGCACCCGGAACCTTTGCGGGAATGATTGAGAAAATTCCCTATCTTTTGTCGCTTGGCGTCAACTGTGTGGAACTGATGCCCGTTTTTGAATTCGACGAACTCGAAGCCGTCCGTGACGTGAACGGAAAGAAAGTGCTGAATTACTGGGGATATAATACCATCAGTTTCTTTGCGCCGAATACCAGCTATGCTTCGGTTGTGGAGCATAACCATGAAGGAAATGAACTAAAAAGCCTGATTAAGGCGCTTAATGAAAACGGAATCGAAGTCATTTTAGATGTCGTATTTAATCATACGGCGGAAGGCAATGAAGACGGTCCGACATTTTCGTTTAAGGGATATGATAAAAACATCTATTACATGATGACTCCGGACGGGAAATTTTTCAATTTCAGCGGCTGCGGAAATACGCTTAACTGCAACCATCCCGTGGTTCGTCAGATGATTCTCGACTGTCTTCGTTACTGGGTTGTGGAATACCGTGTGGACGGTTTCCGATTCGATTTAGCGGCAATCCTCGGCCGTGCGGAAGACGGTTCCCCGATGGAATCCCCTCCGTTACTCGAAAGTCTTGCCTATGATCCGATTTTAAGCAAGGTGAAACTGATTGCGGAGGCATGGGATGCGGGCGGCCTTTATCAGGTCGGAAGCTTCCCGGCATGGAAAAGATGGGCGGAATGGAACGGGCGTTACCGTGATGATTTAAGGCGGTTTTTAAAGTCCGATTCGGGAATGGCGCAGGCGGCCTATCTTCGAATCACCGGTTCGGAAGACATTTACGATCCTTCCTTCCGCGGGAAAAATGCATCCGTAAACTTCATCACCTGTCACGACGGGTTTACACTGAATGACTTATACAGTTACAGCGTGAAACATAACGAGGAGAACGGCTGGAATAACGAGGACGGAAGCGACAATAATTATTCCTGGAACTGCGGTGTGGAAGGTCCGAC
>OMRN01000174.1 GCA_900313265.1 uncultured Lachnospiraceae bacterium
ATCTATTCCATCCTGATTCCGGGTCCCGGCGGCATGCCGGTCGGAACGGCGGGAAAGGCCATGGTGCTTCTCTCCGGCGGACTCGATTCCCCGGTAGCGGCCTACCAGATTGCCAAAAGAGGCGTAAGAATCGAAGCGGTTTATTTCCATGCACCTCCTTATACCTCCGAGAGGGCAAAACAGAAGGTGGTGGACCTTGCCGCCATCGTATCGAAATATACGGGACCGGTGAAACTTCACATTATCAATTTTACGGATATTCAGATGAGTATCTATGAAAAATGTCCTCACGACGAACTGACGGTCATCATGCGCCGCTATATGATGAGAATCGCCGAGGCCATTGCAAACGAGGATGAGTGCCTGGGTCTGGTAACCGGTGAGAGCATCGGGCAGGTGGCAAGCCAGACCATGTATTCCTTAGCCTGTACCGATGATGTTACGAATATGCCGGTATACCGGCCGCTCATCGCCATGGACAAGGTGGAAATCATCGATATCGCGGAGAAAATCGGCACATACGAAACGTCCATTCTGCCGTTTGAAGACTGCTGTACGATTTTTGTGGCGAAGCATCCCGTGACCAAGCCGAAGGTCAGTGTCATCGCCCATCATGAAGAGCGCCTCGGAGAAGAAATCGACGAGATGGTAAAAAAGGCACTGGATGAAAGAGAGATTGTCGATGTCTGAACTGACAACACTTTGCTATATCGAACAAAACGGTCATTATCTGATGATGCACCGCGTGAAGAAATCACAGGATGTAAATAAGGATAAGTGGATCGGCATCGGAGGGCATTTCGAAAAAGGGGAAAGCCCCGTGGAATGCCTAAAACGTGAGGTAAAAGAGGAAACCGGATTTGAACTTTTATCCTGGCGTGCCCGCG
The DNA here is from genome assembly GCA_900313265.1 of uncultured Lachnospiraceae bacterium. GTDB lineage: Bacteria > Bacillota > Clostridia > Lachnospirales > Lachnospiraceae > UBA3766. The sequence continues at coordinate 888 of OMRN01000174.1, forward strand.
GAATCGTCACGTTTCTTTACGGAAAAGACACGCAGGAATACATGCATCTTTATACCGCACAGATTGCGCCTTTCGAAGAAGGGGAAAACTCCGGAGAGAAATCCGTTTCCGGAGATATGCCGGCTGACGGAAATAAGAATCTTCCGCCGCTTCCCGACTGTGACGAAGGAGAACTGGTATGGGTTCCCGTCAAAGAAGTACCGGATCTGCCAATCTGGGAAGGGGATAAGATTTTCTTAAAACTGTTAGAGGAAGATGTTCCGTTCTTTTCCCTGAAACTGGTTTACGACGAGGACGGAAATTTACTCTCTTCAAAATTAGAATAAATCGTGCAGGGATCCCCTGCTCACATGCTACCCGCATGTGGCGAAACTTCAACTTCCGTTATGCGGATCAGTGAATAAAAAAAGGCTTGCCGCACTTTCGCGGGCAGGCCTTTTGTTTCTTTTGGTATTAAGAATACGGAAAATCCGCTTATTTAACGATATAGGGCTCCAAAACCTTTAATACATCGTCGGAATTATCTTCCGCATGGATGTTCAGTTCAATCGGTTTGGATAAATCCAGAGAGAAGATACCCATAATGGATTTTGCATCTATAACGTATCTGCCGGACACAAGATCGAAATCGTAATCGAATTTCGTAATGTCATTTACGAATGATTTAACCTTGTCAATCGAATTCAAAGAAATCTGTACTGTTTTCATTTTCATTACCTCCGATTCTATTGCGGTTTTCCGCGCTTTCGCTTATATTATTATAGGAACTTTTAAGGCCCTATAACTGAATGCGGTGCGATGAATCGCACCTTTTACGTGAGTCTGCTTACGCTGCTTCACATAAATAATATTATAGAAACGGCCGTCAAAAGTCAATCCATAAAACATACAAAAAACGGGTAAATATATGTATACTATCGCATTTCATAACCTTGGCTGCAAGGTAAATTCATACGAACTGGACCTGATGCAACAAGCTGTACAAAGAAAAGGCTTCGGGATTGTTCGATTTGACGAAAGGGCAGATGTTTATGTCATTAACACCTGCTCGGTTACCAATATTGCCGACCGCAAAAGCCGGCAGATGATTCACCGCGCGAAGACGCTGAATAACGATGCCCTCGTCGTGGCAGCAGGATGCTATGTTCAGGCCGAAGCTTTTGCACTGGCGCAGGACGAGAGCGTGGATCTTTTAATCGGCAATAACAAAAAAGCGGTGATTGCGGATTTGATTGAGCAATTTCTGGAGATGAAAAATGCGGGACGCCTTTCGCAGTTTTGTGCTGTTTTAGAAGGGGCGCATCCGGAGGAAATCTTAAAAAAAGATGAATCTCTCATCGTGCCGGGAACGGAAGATTACAATCTGTCGGGAACGGAAAAAGAAATCCGGAATTACTTAATCAAGACGATGGGAAATACCACGATTCCGGATTTGAAGAAAACGCCTTTTGAAGAGGGGAATTTAAGCCGCTGTGAAAATCACACCAGAGCCTATATCAAAATCCAGGACGGATGTAACCGCTACTGCAGTTACTGCATCATCCCCTATACCAGGGGAAACGTGCGGTCCAAAGATCCGGATGAAGTGATTACGGAAGCGCAGATGTTAGTCTCTTCCGGTGTACGTGAAATCGTGCTGACGGGAATTCATATCAGTTCCTACGGAATCGATTTTCCTAAAAGTGAGACGAATCCCGTCACAGAGACGCTTGAAGAACGCTCCGCAGGATATCTTTTAAAACTGCTCGAACGGTTAAATGCCATTCCGGGTCTTAAGAGAATCCGCTTAAGCAGTTTTGAGCCGAGGCTGATTAACGAGTCGTTTGTAAAAGGGCTTTCGAAGCTTCCCAAAATCTGTCCGCATTTCCATCTGTCTTTGCAAAGCGGATGCAACGAAACCTTAAAACGCATGAACCGCCGCTATACGGCGGAAGAATACGAAGAGAAAGTTTTGCTTCTTCGAAGCGTCTATCCCGATGCGGCCATTACCACCGATGTCATTGTCGGATTTCCCGAGGAAACCGAGAAGGAATTCCGCACGACAAAAGAGTTTGCCGAAAAAATCGGTTTCTACGAGATGCATGTTTTTAAATATTCCAGAAGAAAAGGAACTCCGGCGGACTTAAATCCGGAGCAGATTCCGGAGCAGGTGAAAAATACCCGCTCGGATATTTTACTCGAACTGACCGCAAAGCAGTCGGTGGAATTTCGAAAGAAATGGCTCGGAAGAGAAGTGGAAGTTTTATTCGAAGAGCCGAAGGAAATCGACGGAAAAGTGTACTGGACCGGACATACAAAGGAGTACGTAATGGTGGCACTCTTCTCGCCGGAACCTCTCGACAACCGGCTTTTACGCGTCATTCCCACGGATTTTTTAACCGACGAAATTCTGCTTTCGAAGACGGGAGAAAGCGCGCTTTAAGGATGCCGGAAGGCGGAAAGCAGGCGCACGGAAAGCGGATTCGTACAAAGGAGGATTCTCCTTCCCGGGGAACGAATTAAAGCATGACAAAACCGCTGTGTTTATGGTAAAATGGTAGTGCGGCCGGAAGGGCGGAATCGGTGAATGAAGGGGTGAAAAGCGGTTTCGTTTTTTCGTTAATACCGGGAGCGGAATAAAAACCGTCAGCGGGAAAAGCCGTTTATAAAGAAAATGAAAAGAGTTCATTAAAAGGGGGCAGATTATGGGATTATTTGATTCAATCGGACGCAGTGTTACCAATCAGGTCGGAAACCAGGTAGGCCAGGCCGTATCCAATGCGGCAAACAGCGCGGTAAACAGCGCAATTCAGAATGCGGGAAACGAGCATAAGACCTTTTCCTTCCAGGCAATTCCCGCCAATGTGGCCGAACTTCAGTCCATTCCGGAAGCGAACCTTTCTTCGCCGTTCGGGACTGCGGCACTGACCGTACTTGTTATGCTTCGCTATGAGCAGAATCCTTCGGACTGCGAGGCGATGCTTGATTACTTAAGAGGACCGGAACCCTTAAGCGTATTTAAAAAGCAGTTTTTGAAAGAACATCTGGGCGGCAAGCCCTATGTGGCAAGATCCTATTTTGCCGGAACCAGCAAAGAGAATAATTATACTCCGAGCGTTCCGTATACGATTACCGTATCGAGCAATCCTTACAGCTATCCGGCAGGAGAGGGCGTATATGCCAGACTATTACTGAAATCCTCGGGAGCGGATTCCGAAAGATGGATTGTACTTCGCCAGAAACCGAGTACCGGCCAGTGGTTTTTGAATGACTCGGACGGACTTTTAGGCGATATCCGTATGCCGGTTGCCGCGGATCCGTGGGCATAAGGAGTTAAATAATCGTGCGAATCATCTTTTTCAAATGGGGAAATTATGATGAGGATGTTATCGTAGACACCTTAAAAAAGCAGGGGCATTTTGTCTCTGCTTTTGATGCTGTGGGAAAATGCGAGGCAGACAAAACCGGAAATTTCGGAGCGAACAGTTCCGATTACGAAATCGAAACCTTAGGAGGGTTGCAGGCGGATGAAATCGTGAACCGCCTTGCCAAGGAAGCTTCGAGGTTCCATGCCGAAGTGTTCTTTTCCATGGACTATTTCCAGTATATTTCCTTAGCGGCCAAGAAAGCGGGAATTTTATATTACTGCTGGATTTATCATCTGCCGCAGTGGAATCTTTATTCCAATCAGGCGCAGTTTCCCTGCAACCGGTTTTTCACCTACGATCAGGTTCATTTAAGAAGCATGCTTCACAATAACATCAAGAACGTGAAGTATCTTTCGTTAGCGGCGGACCGGAAACTCTTTACCGGAGCCAGCAACGGCATATCCGGAAAAATGCTGACCCAGTATGTTGCCGATGTATCGTTTGTGGGAAATATCTACGAGTCGGAGAATAATTTCTTTAACCGGATTTCTCCCGAAGCAAAACAGAAGCCGGTTTACAAACAGATTGTAAGAGCCATCCGGAAGAAAATGTTTAACTACGGAAGGACCGTGCTTGAGACGGATATCACGCCGGAAATGGTGGAATTCCTGATTGAGGAAACCGGAGAGGAGAAATCGAATTACTATTTTGCCAGCCAGGAAGACATCGTTATTCATTCGGTGATTGCCAGAAAAATCACCGTCGAGGAACGCAAAGCCGTAATCCCCGAAATGGCAAAGAATTTCGACTTCAAACTGTACAGCGTTTCCAGCACAAAGAAACATCCGGAAATTAAAAATATGGGGCCGGTGGATTTCAGAAAAACGGCACCGCTGATTTTCAATCAGTCCAAAATCAATCTTTATATCACACCGCGTGCCATCGTTACGGGAATTCCCCTTAGAGTGCTCGAAATCATGTCCTGCCAGGGATTCGTTTTAACGAATTACCAGGAGGATTTGGAGAGAGAATTCGTGGAAGGAAAAGAAATCGTCATGTACCGTTCCTTTGACGAACTGATGAA
>OMRN01000217.1 GCA_900313265.1 uncultured Lachnospiraceae bacterium
ATGCAGGATATTTCCGCATTCTGTGCGGTAAATAAATCCACGTTGGAATCCCCGACATAAACCGCTTCGACATTTGTCAGATTCATTCTTCGCAAAACCTCGTCCACCATGGCGCGGTCCGGTTTGAGTGCAAAGCCCTCGGTCTCGCCCATGACCTCGTCGAAGCATCCGTCAAAGAATCGTTCTACAAGCTCCTTCACCGCAAAATCCGCTTTATTCGAAACGACGGCGGTTTTCAGTCCCCTCTCCCGAAGTTCTTTAATTACTTCCACGATTCCGTCATAGGGCCTGGTATGATCCAGACTGTGTTCGGAATAATACGCAACCATATCATGGTAAACCATGTCGATTTTCTCGGGTGTTACATCCGAAGGAAGCGCACGTTTAACCGTATTGTAAAGTCCGTTTCCGACAAAATAATACTCCTCTTCCACCGTGTGTTCGGGATATCCGTATTTGCGAAGCGCATAATTTGTGGCTTCCAGCAAATCTTCGATGGTGTTTAAGATTGTGCCGTCCATATCAAAAATCACGGCCTTCAGCGCTGATTTGTCATACATACGATAAGTTCCCCTTCCGTGTTTTTTCACCCAGTAAAGAGCCTGATCCGCCGCATCGTAAAGCTGTTCGAAACGTTTTCCGTGTTCGGGATACATGGCAATCCCGATGGAAAGGGATACTTCTCCCGCGTAATCTTCTTTGTCGAATTCTCTCCGGATTTGTTCCGTCAGACGTTTTGCTAAAGAAAATACCGTTTCCTGCGACTCGATATTCCGAAGAAAAATCATAAACTCGTCGCCGCCGATTCTGCCCGCCACGTCATTTCCACGGAAGCTTCCGTTAATGATACGGCCGATTCTGAAAAGGACATCATCTCCGACCGCATGTCCGTATGTGTCGTTAATATTTTTGAATAAATCGACATCAATCATCATAAGGGCACAATGGTCATGTTCCTGATGATAATTTCCGATGAGCATTCCGATTAATTCTTCCACCGCTCCCTTATTTAAAAGACCGGTAAGAGGGTCTGTTTTGGAGCGTTTCTCAAGCTCCATTTTCAGAAGTTCCTTCTCCGTAACATCATTAATCAGTGCAATGATTCCCGTGACATTTCCGTCATCGTCGAAAACCGGCCTTTTTACAAGTTCCAGGAATTCCCGGACGCCGTCGTCGTTTTCTTCAATGATGTAATCCGTACCTTTTCCGGTGGAAAGCATGATTTTATCGGTTTCCATCGCCTTCATGGCATTCTCTTTGTCTTTCCGGATATCCAGATCGGTCTTTCCTCGGATGGTCCAGTATTTGTCATCGTGATTAATATGGTGCCAGTACTGCGTGCAGAAAACATAACGTCCTTCGGAGTCTTTTAAATAAATATTCGAAGGAAGCTCCTTTAACATTTTCTGCATCTCGGTATAAGTAAACGAGTCTTTTGCACGAATGGCATTATGAATTCTTTTCACCAGGTTCTTGCGAAATCCGGGCGGATAAATGATATCGGAAAAACCGTTATCCAGACATTCCAGATCTTTTTCGTCCGGAACATGATCTAAAACGGCAATAATCGGAATGGATGCATAAATTTTATCCGTTTCAAGAAACTTGATAATCTCATAATCGTGATCCCGGGTGAATTCCAAATCGACAATAATGGCAGAGATTTCTTCCAGACGCTCATGAACAATCTCACACCCCTCTTCTTCGGAGTGCGTCAGAATAATATGAAAATCTTCGGAGAGCAGCTGACGAATGTCTTTGGTAAGCTCGATATCGGGAAGAATCATTAATAATGTCTTCATTGTTTACTATACCTTCTTAAAAATCTTTTCCCCTGATTTTAATCTTTGCTTCCTTACACAGAAATCCCCATTTGTTATTATAGTAATTTTGAAATCATTTTTAAACCCTTTTTTCTTTTTATTGTTTTACCGTGTAACTCGAAAGGAGGAAACATTTCGTTTCCTCCTTTCGGTCGATGATCGGTATATTTATGTGGTAAGAAAATTGATCCCTGATTAAAAAACCTCTCTGCCGTTTCGGTAGAGAGGTGCTTTCCTTCGTTCTTGCAGCTGACTACCATTTGACAGGTTCTAAGAGCTTTGCGTCATCACGTTTCCGTGATTTTGCCGATGTATTTTCTTTATGATTTTATTATACCCGCACTCTTACGATTTTTCCATACGATTCCGTGTCAATGTATTCATATCTCACGTCACCTTACTGATTCCTTCGTATCCCATCACCGTAATAAATTTAAAAAAGAAATCCGCAAGCAGCACTCCGAGCGTAATCAAAAGCCCGGGAATCGCTTTTTCAAACGGGATAAAAACAACCGACATGACAACGGATGCAGCAAGCAGGCATTCAAGGAGAAGAATCGTAAACTGTCTCAAAAATCGTAAAACACAGGTTTTCTTATAACGGTTTTCATAATAATCGCTGATCTTTAAGCAGGCTTCAAG
>OMRN01000084.1 GCA_900313265.1 uncultured Lachnospiraceae bacterium
GGCAAACGGAACATTGCCGGATCTTAGCGGACGGGATGTAAAAATCAATTCACAGTTTAGCACAATTGAGTCTCGTGAGAGTTTATTAACGGTACCTATGGATTATTCCTCCGTGCGTGATTTTGATGAGCTGATACAAACGGTTGATTCGGCCGGAGCGGAATATGCTGTGTATTTCATTTTTGATATTTACGATGTTTCCAAGGCGGATTCGGAAGACTGGCTTTATGATTTCTATCTGACCTGTCAGGCGGAACTGGAGTCCTATGCCATCCATGTCAATATCAGGGATTCCGTGAAGGATGTCATGATTGAAACGGCTGATTTCGGAGAAGCACCGTATCTAAACGGCGAAACCCTTACAAAAGATGAATTCTTTGCTAAATTTCATTAGAACTGAATCAGGTGAGGTGACTGATAAAAAGGATAAAGACAAAAGAGGTTATGGAAAATGAAAAAAAAGATAGTGGCGATTATATTGATTCTCATTATGATGTTTTCGATGAGCGCATGCGGAACAAAAAGTGTGGAACCAGTTGTGGCCGAAGGGCTGCCGGAGTTCACGGTACACGGGGAAACGGATTTGCCCGGCAATTTTTTCCTGTCATTTGTATATTCCCGAAATATCATAATGCTTGACGGAAAAGGGAATATCGTCTGGTCGAAGCATGAGGATCAACCCTCTGAAGGTGTCGTGACCGGATGGTGGGATTTTAAAAAGCATGTGGTCGACGGAAAGACATACTACAGTTACCATGACCAGACCGGTGCATATGACGGATATGGGCTTGAGGGATTTGCGCCGGGAGAACGCGTTATCCTTGATGAGAATTTTAATGAGATCAAACGGATTACCTTTGAAGCTTCAGATGTCGTTGAAAAGGGACATCCTCTTGACGGACATGATTTCCTGATGATCGATCTTAATCACTATATCTTATCCGGCTATATCAAGGATACCGTTTATAACATACCCGGTTATCCGGATGGTTCCAGTGTGGTGTATTCCTATCTGCAGGAAGTCGATAACGGAAATGTTGTATGGGACTGGAAGAGTATTGATTATCCGGAGCTGTATGATCTTACGATAATGGATGCATCCGCTACGGCCAATGATTTTGCCAACGTCGAAACCGATGTGCCCGATTATGTGCATTTTAATGCAATGCGCTTAAACGAGGATGGAAATTTGGTCTGCTCCTTCAGACATCTTTCCACAATCATGTGTCTGGACAGAACAAAACGTGAGGACCAGATCAAATGGAAACTGTCAGGCGGTGCGGATGAGTTCGGGCTTACAGATAATCAGAAGTCTTCATGTCAGCACTATGTGACTGTCGACGGAGACCGGATCGTTCTTTTTGATAACGGGAATCGGAATCAGAGAACGAGAATATGTTCCTACGAACCCGACATGTCAAAAATGTCGCTCACGGATTTTAATGAATATGCAGTAGACGGAAAGTTCTCGACCGCGTGCGGATCTGCACAGCATCTGCATGATGATACTTATATGATAGGTTGGGGATATGCGACCAAGGATCCGATCTGTATGAGTGTATACGATTTCGCAGCGGATAAGGAGTTAATCTCGGTAGAACTTAAGAATCCACAGAATTTCACTTATCGATGCGTATATTATGAATAAAAATCAGAACCATAATTTCTGCCCGGTTTATACGTTTCTGTTTTAGAAATCATTTCGGGAGGAAGAAAAAATGAAAAGAATACAGAAACAGATTGGCCTTTTGGGTTTGGGAATGATGATGGTATCGTTTGCGGCATGTTCTTTGCCGAATGCGGCGGTGAAGCAGCTTAGCAGTAACCCGGCAACATCACAGGTGACTACGAGTAATCCGACGACTTCACAAGTGACTACGTATGATGAAACGGTTAATGGCATTGAATACAGCTACTGGATTCGTCTTGACAATCAAATGGGCAGTATCAAATACGAAACGGATCTGGATGATGTGAATTACAGGATTGCCGATTACGGAAATTATATGACGGTCTATATTACGAATAACGGAAGCGAAGAGGCAACGATAGGCGGTAAATATCAGTTGCAGAGACTTGTTGACGGGGAATATGTTGATTTAGAAGACAATATGAATCTAAAATACGGCGATGTGTATGTACA
>OMRN01000279.1 GCA_900313265.1 uncultured Lachnospiraceae bacterium
ATGATTGAAAGCAGGGGAATTCCCCTTTGCGATGACTGTAAATCGGCAGTCAGACCGAATATCCGTCTGCACAGCGAGCAGGTTCAGAACGATTTGTATACGCAGGCAGCGTTAGCCTGTGCCCGTGCGGATATGATTCTGGTAATCGGAACCAATTTATCCGGTTCCAAAATCCGTTTCGTCACCGGACATTACGAAGGAAAGAAGCTTGTGGTTATTCATAAGGAACCGCATTATACGGATAAATATGCGGATTATGTCCTTTTGGCGTCTCCGAAGGATGTTCTGCCGAAACTGGCGGAAGATGTAAAACCGGCGGAAAGTATAGTGCCGAAAGAAGATAAGAAGCCGGTGGAAGGTACGAAACCTGCGGATTCATAAGAAAAGAAAGAATTAAGATAAATCTGCTTTATCATCAATGAATACAGTTTTAATCATTCAAATAATAATCATCATCGTGCTGTTAGTTCTGTCGGCATTTTTCTCATCCTGTGAAACTGCGTTCTCGGCTGCCGGTCCGATGAAACTTCGTGCGCTTGCCGATGACGGAGACAGGGGAGCGGAAAGGGTTTTGGACATTTTGGAGAAATATCCGAAATTCTTAAGCATGGTGTTAATCGGAAATAATCTGGTCAATATTTCGGCATCCGCTCTTATGACCACGATTGCGGCTTCTACGGGTGTCGGCTGGGCGGTCAGTGCGGGACCGGGGCTTTTAACTCTTCTGGTTTTGTTATTCGGCGAAATCATTCCCAAAACATGGGCAAAACTGAATGCGGAGAAAATCGTGGTAGCATATGCGCCGGTGGTAAGCTTTCTTATGTTTGTTCTGACACCGGTGATTTTTGTCATTGAGAAAATCGCGTTTGTATTCATGCTCATTTTCGGAATCGATCCCAGAAAAAAATCGTCACCGATTACCGAGGGAGAACTCCGTACGGTTGTGGATGCTTCCCATGAAGAGGGTGTCATCGAAAAAGAAGAGCGCGAAATGATTAACAACGTGGTGGATTTCGGGGACGCGTACTGCAGGGATATCATGATTCCGAGAATCGATATGGTTATGGTGGAAGATGTCGCCACATATGATGAAGTACGAAAAATTTTCAAAAAGAACATGTACACGAGAATTCCGGTTTACCATGAGGATACCGACAATGTGGTCGGCGTAATCAACATGAAGGAGTTTCTGCTTTTGGAAGAGCAGGAGAAGGCCAACTTCAAACCTTCCGACATCATGAGAGAACCGTTTTACACCTATGAGTACAAGAAAACGTCGGATCTTTTAATCGAACTTCGCTCGGCGGGAACGGCACTTGCCATGGTCTTAAACGAATACGGTGCAACCGAGGGAATGATTACCATGGAAGATCTTTTGGAGGAAATTGTCGGGGAAATCCGTGACGAATTTGACGAGGACGAAAAAAGCTGGATTCAGAAGCGGGCGGAAAATGTTTATCTGCTTCCCGGCAATATGAAACTGGACGATATTAACGATTCGCTGGGCTGTCACTTAGAAAGCGAGGATTACGATACCATCGGCGGACTTTTAATCGAAAAACTCGACGACCGCCTGCCCGAAAGAGGCGAACAGGTTGTGCTTGACAGTGGGGATATCCTGATTGTAAAAAGGGTCAGCTCCAATCGTGTAACGGAAGTGATTTTAAAACTGGCACCGAAGGAAGAATAGATGGGGGAAGAATAAAGGTTTTTCTTTTATTCTTCTTTTTTTTGTGATATAATATAGTTTGGTTTTTTGTGGAGTTATTGAAGCAATAAACCATCCCGGACGGAAGGCATTTATGCGATAATCCTGCCGGAAAAGTAAAAAAGCAATACAGGGTTTTAGGAGGACGTAATGAACAAGAAAGATAACAAGGGCTTAAGAATAGCGGGATTTTTTCTGATCCTGGCGCTCACCGGTTTTATGGGCTATACGGCCATTATCGGTTGGGGACCGAACAGAATCGGTTCGGCATTTAATGTCAAGCAGGGTCTGGATCTGGCCGG
>OMRN01000104.1 GCA_900313265.1 uncultured Lachnospiraceae bacterium
CGCAAGTTCCCCGGAGGAATTCCATTCAAAATATTTATGTTTTATGAATCATACTTATACGTAATTCTTGTCTTCTTCGTCCTCGTCTTCGAGCATTCCCTTTCCGCTGCCGATTTTTGTTCTTAAGGTAAACCAGAAGAAGCCGGCTAAGCAGATGGACGAATAAGCACCGCATGCGATACCGATCATTAACGGAAGTGCAAATTCACGGATGGAAGTTACACCTAAGATAAACAGCATGAGTACCATAACAAAAGTTGTAAGGGAAGTGAAAATACTTCTTGAAAGGGTCTGTGTAATACTCCTGTTGACAATGTTTTTCAAAGTAGCGGTTTCCGAAGTCTCTTCCTCGTTCTTTGCATTTTTCTTTGAACGCTTTCTGGATGCGGCAATACGCAGGGCATCCGCCGCCTCTTTCCGGTTTTCACGGACACGGTCGAAAATAACAATCGTTGCGTTAATCGAATAACCGACAATGGTCAGCATACATGCAATGAATGTGGAGCTCACGGATACTCTTGCAATCGCATAGAAGGCAAGAACAACCAGTACGTCGTGAACCAGCGCCATAACGGAGGATGCACCGAAACGGAAATCGGAGAACCTTATCCAGATGTAAATTAACATACAGATAACCGCCACCGTTACGGAGATGATGGAATCTCTTCTCATTTCGTTCGATACCGTCGCGGAAATGGTTTCCGAAGTGATGGTTGCCGGATCCACATTTTTCTCATTGACAAAGAACTCACTTACCGCATTACGCTCATCTTCGTTAAGTGTTCTGGTCTTTACGATGATGGCATTGCTGCCTTCCACCTTGGTTACCTGCACATTACCGTCGCCGGTAATTTTTTCGATGGACGGAGTAATCTGTGAATCGATTTCTTCAATGCTTAAATTCTCGTTTAATGTTGCCGTCGTGGATGTACCGCCCATGAACTCAAGACTGAAAGCAAGTGCTTTTCCGTCTTTTACCTGGAAAATAATCATAACCGCGATACCCGCAACAATAACAAGTGCCGAAATAATGCTGAAGATTTTTCCCTTGGAAAGGAAATCGATGGTCTTCTTTTCTTTTGCCACACCGAAAAGTTTGACATTCGTGGCGCCCATCGAAATCAGACCGTTAATCAGTACTCTGGTAACGAAAAGTGCGGTAATCATGGAAAGAACGATACCGAGTGCCAGAGTCTGTGCAAATCCCTTAACCGAACCGGTTCCCATAATCATTAATACAACGGAAGCAATTAAGGTTGTGATATTTCCGTCTAAAATAGCGGAAAGTGCTTTCTTGAAACCGATGTCCACGGAGGACTGAAGCGTTTTTCCGGTTGCGAGTTCCTCACGGATACGGGCAAAAATGATAACGTTGGCATCAACCGCCATACCGATGGAAAGGATGATACCGGCAATACCGGGTAAGGTTAAGGTGAAATACTCATTAAATACGGATAAGCAGGCAATGATCAGGTAGGTGTATAAAACTAAAGCCAGCACTGCTGCCGCACCGGGAAGGAAATAAACCGCAATCATAATGACCGCAACCAGGGCAAATCCGATGATACCTGCCAGAAGACTGGTACGGATGGCATCGGAACCGAGCTGCGCACCTACGATATTGGAGCGGATTTCTTCCAGTGTAAGCTTTAATGCACCGATACGGATTTTGGCCGCTAACCGGTCCGCATCTTCAAAACTGCCCATACCGGTAATTACCGCTTCGCCGGTTGTAATGGCATCGTTAACGCGCGGAACACTGATAAAGTTTCCGTCATAATAAATGGCAATGGTTTCTCCGGAGGATACGGCTTTGGTCGTTGCTTTGGCAAAAGCGCTTTTTCCCGCATCATTAAATGCCAGGCTTACCACATTCTGTTTGATTCCGGACTGCTTGTCTTCCTGGGTAACCGCTTTGGCACTCTTTACATCGGAACCTTCCAGAATAACGGAACCGTCCGCACGGAGTTCTTCAATCGGTTTTAAAAGGGTATACTGAACATTGATATCCACGGCATCATCAAGCGGATAGGAAACCGGATTTCCGTTCTCATCCGTTTTGGGACCGTTTGTTTCTTCATCGTAATAATAGGCGGAGTTTTCTCCTGTGTAATAGAATTCTTCTCCGTTTTCGTCAAAATAAACCGTATTTCCGTCCGCAGTCGTCTTAACGGTATAATTCGTATTCCCGTTTGAATCCGTCTGCGCGATAAAGAAAAGGCTTCCGGGCTTGCCGAGTTCCTTTAAAATGGCATCGGCATCCGTAACACCGGGAATTTCAATCGTAATACGGTCGGCACCTTCCTGATAAACCTGTGCCTCCGTCGAATAGGATTCTGCCTTCATTTTCAGCTTGTAAATGGTATCATTGATATCTTCCTGTGTCGGAGCTTCCTCTCCCACAATCTGATAGGTAATGCTGACACC
>OMRN01000262.1 GCA_900313265.1 uncultured Lachnospiraceae bacterium
CTGCTCATTTTACTATGTAATTTGTATAAGCAGGAATTTCACCGAAAGAAATTTTCGGTTGCCGGGAACCCGGCGAAATGATTTCCTGAGAGGTTACGGATATCATCCGCAAACCTGTGTTGTATGTATATTAACACCCGATATTTCTTAATTCAATATCATCATTTCAAAAATCACAAAATGTTCAAATTTTGTGAATCTTCAACAATCCCATCAAAAAAATAACGTCCTGAATTGCTCCAAGACGTTGATTTTACTGCATTTTCACTTGTCAATAAACAAGGTTATTCCGGTTCTTCCTAAAACTATTTATAATGTCAGGCTTCGTAATCCATGCATACTCTCGATTTGGTATGCGGACGGACTTTACCGTTTGCCACCGCAACATGTGCCGGATGAACGGCATATCCCTTTAAGGATGCCTCATCCTCAAACGAAGAATCCAGCATCACATCGCAGTTTGAACTGGGCAATGGATTCGTATTGACTTTAATGTCAATGAGTCCCGGAATCTGTCCTTTTAATCCTTCCAGTCCTTCTTTAATACCTGCTTTAATCTGAGTCTTCTCCTCTTCGGAATACTCATCCTTTAAGTTCCATAAAATCACATGCTTAACCATCTTTATTCTCCTTTCCTATCCGGGTGACAGGCACTTTTGCCCTTTAGGTGCCAGGCACTTTTGGCACAAAAGTGCCTGGCACCCATCCTCAACTCATCGTATTTCAACCTGTGACATAGCTACCCAGCCGCTCTGTCCGTTATACTCGACCTGAACCCATTTCCGGTCTGCGCTTTCATCATAGGCTTCCATCATTTCACCATTGTTAATCTTCGTAATGACATTATAATTCGTGCCGGGACCTTCACGGAAATTCACATATCCGTCCGATGCGGTAACTTCCACCATATAAAGGCAAATCCGTTCCGGAATGTCATCTTCTGTCGCGGGTTCTTCACCGGCAGACGAATCCTGCTCTTCCGAAAACCGGATCAGTCCGGAATAATCCTCACCGGCCTTTGCATCAAACCCGGCAAGCTGCATCAGCATTTCCGGCCCGTATAAAAGATTCCTTTCCGTTATCGGTCCGAAGGAGGCAACTATACTCTCGTATTCCGCTTTCGAAATGCTTTTCGTGCCGTTTTTATCATCATATACAAAATATCTTATTCCGCCTTCCGCATACGGATCCGGTTTCCCGTCTATTTCCTCGTATTCATACGCGCCGTATTCTGCCAGGATTTTTCCTTTTTCGAAGACCGGCATATAGCCGCCAATCAATTCAATACTGTCTCCGGGAAAAGCCGATACATAATCCTTCTTTTCAAAATATCCGCCGTAGCAGATTCCGTGAAAGACCTCTTCGGCCGCACCGCCTTTTATTGTACGGACCTTAATTAACTCAAACTGGGCATAATCCCTTTTTGTTTCATTCTCTCCATACCAGACGGAAATCAGATCCGGAATATCATCGTCGTTAATATACCCCGTCTGATACTGTACTTCCGGAAGGTTTCCTTCGATAACCGAACCATAAGCCGTATAAATCTCCCGGTCCTTCTCATCCATAAAGGGATTATCAAGCATCCGGTAAAGAATTTGTGTGCTGTTTAGAAAAATGATATAGCCGAACTTCTTTGTCATTTCATCGCTGAAAAATACATTCATATATTCATCCTGCGAATAGGTATTTAAAAGTTCAATGCCCGAATCCTTATACGTATACAGATTGAAATGTCCGTCAATTTCAGCCATCAGTTCCGGAATATCATCTTCATCAAAATAAAGCAGCTGGAACCCAGCCATTAAGTATTCATTTTCCTTTTCCCGGTTTGCATCCCAGAACTGCGTAATGAGGTTTGCATAAGCTTCTTTCCACTCTCCGTTTTTTTGCGTGGCGCCGAGTCCGGTTAAATACTGCACCGTTTCGGAGTAGGTCATGCAGTCCTCCCTGCTTCCCTCCTCGTAAAAAATACTTTCGTTAGAATCATGCGGCTCTACCCTGGAATCTTTAGTTATATAATCTCCCCAGATTCCCACATACGGATTATGTGCCGCTGTAAAATCGTTATATTCCTTCCAGAATTCGTCTTCCGTAACATTTTTCTCATCAATAAAAAATCCCTGCTCGTCAAGCATCTCATTATCAATGTCGGAAAAGGTCTTATAATCCTTTAATTCTCCGTCTTTCCATTCATAGACCTCTTCCATCGTTACACCGTCCCAGGAACGCGTGGCATAAACGAGCCCCTGACCTTCCGAGAAAGAAAAAGTATGCCCCTCTATGCCGACTCTGGATTCCATGACTCTTTTTGCTTCTCCGTTATAAAACGAATAAAGAAATACCGGCGTTTCGAATCCGTCATAAGCCTTTCCCGCAACCATGTCCGGTACATCATCTCCGTCTAAATTAACGAATGTGAAATAGTCGGCAATTCCGTTGTAATAAAGAGAGTTCACCGCTTTTAAATATGCATTTGCATATTCGACGGTATCGGCTGAAATAATCTGTTCAGACGAATTTTCACTTGTCACGGTTCCGTTACTGTCCTTCTCCGATGTCGGAGTGGATGTCTGCGTGCAGGCGCTGCTTACGCTAAGAACCGTCGCCAGCATGGCTATAATAGCAAGTTTTGTAAATTGGTGTTTTTTCATTTTCCTCATCCTTCTGTTTGGGTACCTTTAGGTGCCTGTCACTTTTGCCTCTTAGGTGCCTGTCACTTTTGC
>OMRN01000218.1 GCA_900313265.1 uncultured Lachnospiraceae bacterium
CCGATGATAAAAACGATTGAATTTTCAAACCGGAAAAATCATGGTAGGATATATTTGTTCCTGAGGGAAATCCGTCAGGAACGGGCAAAATAAAAGAAACATATTAGGAAATAAACAAAGTCAGTAAGAATAAAGCAGACAGGAATAAGATAAAGCAAAATTACGAAAGGAAAAGAAACGACATGAAAAACATTCAGATTCATTCCACAATGATGATGTGCATGTGCAGCTGCGAGATGATGTTTCAAACAGTACGTTTTTCATGCGCTTCGATGAAGGAATGAGACAGTCGTTCCGAAAGGTGAAAACAAGTCACCGGCGCATGCCGGTGATTTTTTTTATGCCAAATCGGTTTTAAAAGCATTGAAGGAAAAGGAAAAGAAAATGAGCAAAGAAACAATACATTTGAAGACTGACAGCGACGGGATCGACTGGGAGCAGGTAACAGAGGTGCTCCAAAAAAGCGGCCTGTCCGATGCACCGGCTGAAGTACATAAGAAAGCATTTACAAACAGCGGTCTCGTCGCATTCCTCCTCGATAATGACAGAGTAATCGGAGTTGCCAGAGCACTTACGGATCATGTCAGCCAGGGAGCCATCTACAATGTGGCACTAAGAGATGAATATCAGGGAAGAGGATTTGGAAGAAAACTGATTGATTCACTGCTTGAGCGAATGCAGGGCCAGAACGTAATACTTTACACACACCCGCAAACGGTACTGATGTATGAAAAGTTCGGTTTCAGGAGAGCGAAAAGCGCGATGGAATTTTTCCCGATTGAGGGAGAGCACAAAGCGTGGCTCGAGTCCGAAGGATTCTTTTTACCGGAAGGTTTCCGGTTTGCGGATGAATATAAAAGAGAGGATATGAAAGGACCAAGGTGGAAAAGAAATGAATAGAAGAAAATTAAGCGGAGCAACCGACCGATGTTGACGCAGGAGGAGATAAGAGAGAAATCAATCTGAAGAAATTGAATCAAAAAAGGATAAAAAAATAATTCTTAGAAAATCAATAAGTTAAATCGAGAATATCACAAGAAAAAAGAAGAGAGGAATAAAGAAATGAGAAATAAAACATTAAAGAAAATAGTAACGATTACATTATCAACAATCTTATCCGCGGGAATTTTAGTCGGATGCGCAGCACAGGCGGCTCCCGCAACTTCCGATCCCGAAGATGCGGCAGCACAAGAAGTTCAGGTAACCGAAGGAGAGCAGGACGCAGATGCAACGGAACCTGCAGAAGTAAGAACCATCTATGCGGTAACGGGAGCATCTCCCAGACCGTTTACCTACTACGGCGACGATAATGAATTAACAGGACAGAATATCGAACTGGTTACAGCGATTTTTGACAAGCTTCCCCAGTACGAACTGGTATGGGAAGTTACCGATTTCCCTTCAATCTTTGCAGGACTTGATTCCGATAAGTATCAGCTGGGTGTAAACAACTTTGCTAAGAACCCGGAGCGTGCCGAGAAATACATCTTTACAGATCCGATTTTCTCCAACGCATACATCATCGTTTACAGAAAAGATTTGGAACTTCCCGAGAAACTGGATTTCCCCGATCTGG
Organism: uncultured Lachnospiraceae bacterium; assembly: GCA_900313265.1. Lineage (GTDB taxonomy): Bacteria > Bacillota > Clostridia > Lachnospirales > Lachnospiraceae > UBA3766. Next base: position 1,577 of record OMRN01000218.1, read on the forward strand.
CAGGTCTTAACTATGTAGGACAGACTGCAATCAACGGAACCACAGCAATTGAGAATTTCAACGATGAGAATCCCGACAAGTTAATTAATATCAACTATACCGAAGAAGATTTAAATGTTCAGTTAAGCGATATCGAAGCAGGCAAATATGATTTCTTAATCATTGACAAGCCGATGTACTGGGGCTTCTATCAGCCGGAATTCGGTTATGATTTAAACACTGCCGATCTTGCGGGATACGGTGTTGGCGAAGGCCTTGACAGCTACTTAATCGTAAGCAAAACAGCAGAGAATGAGCAGCTTGTGAAAGATATCAATGCAGCATTAAAAGAGGTTGTTGAGGAAGGTACTTCCAAGGAACTCAACGAAAAATACTTCGGAGATGATTACTCTCCTTCTTACAACTAATGTAGAGAATACTTATCCGGGAGTTGCGGTTTGTCGCAGCTCCCGGGAAAGAAACCGGTAAAGAGGTTTGGAAAAATGGCAAAATTATTCGATGTAAAATTAGTATTCACGCAAATTCCGGAATTACTGAAATACCTTCCGACAACGCTGTATTTAACGGCGATTGCTCTGGTAATCGGTCTGGTGGCAGGACTTTTGATTGCGTTAATCCGTATGAAAAAAATTCCGGTATTAAATCAGCTTGCTGTCGCATTCGTATCGGTTATGAGAGGAACGCCGATTATCGTTCAGCTTTACATTACATACTTCGGTATTCCGATTGCTTTAAAGTACATCAATTATTATTACGGTACACATTATGATATCAATGCCGTTCCGGGAATTGTTTTTGCAATGATTGCCCTCGGATTAAATCAGTCGGCATTTGATTCGGAAACCATCCGGGCAGCAATCCAGTCTGTTGACCGTGGCCAGATTGAAGCTGCGAAATCAATCGGAATGAATGGGTTTCAGGTACTATGGAGAGTAATTCTTCCTCAGGCCGGATCGGTTGCACTTCTTCCGCTCGGAAATTCGCTGATTGCACTGATTAAGGGAACATCCCTGGCATTTACCTGCTCGGTTGTGGAAATGACGGCAGCGGGAAAAATTTTAGCCGGAAGAAATTACAGATATTTCGAAGCTTATTGCACCCTTGCAATTATTTACTGGGTACTCACATTTATACTGGAACGCGTACTTGCATTGATTGAAAAGAAGATTTCCATTCCGGAACAGCCGCCCGTTGAAAAAACAATCGGGGCGAAAGTGAAGAATACGAAAGCACAAATCACAGATGCGGAAGAAAAAACCGGGAACAGGGAAGAAGTCGGGAAGAAATTAAAGGAGAGTGTGGCATGAGTCTTATTGAAATCAGGGGATTAAAAAAAAGATTCGGAAATAATGTGGTCCTTGACGGCATTGACCTTGATATCAATAAAGGTGACGTTGTTGCTATCATCGGACCTTCCGGAACCGGTAAGTCCACTCTTCTTCGAAGCCTGAATTTACTGGAAAAACCCGAGAGCGGGCACGTAAAAGTTGATGGGAAAGAGTATAATCTGACCGCACATTCCGCGAAAGAGAAACTGGAACTCAGACAACAGACGGAAATGGTATTCCAGCAGTTTAATCTTTTTAAACACAGAACAGCTCTTCAAAATGTCATGGAAGGTCTTACCATTGTAAAGAAGCTTCCAAAAGCGGAGGCAAAAAAGATAGCGATTTCCGAACTTGAAAAGGTCGGAATGAGTGACCGGCTGAATTATTATCCGAAACACTTATCCGGCGGTCAGCAGCAGAGAGTTGC
>OMRN01000067.1 GCA_900313265.1 uncultured Lachnospiraceae bacterium
ATTGCTTCATTGCTTCAATTAAATATTTTACTCCGCCATGTACATTTGTGCATTAGAATTTATAAAAATGTAAGAAGAAAAATAGAAGTAATGAGGGAAAATATCTCGGTACTGAATAATCAAAGAGGTTTCTTTGTCGGAAGACCCGCCTTCCTTGGATACTTTACGGAAGTGTTCTGTTTCTTCTCAATAACAACGAGTGTACGTTTTAAATCCGTTCCGGGAAGAACAAATGATATTTCATCTTTTAGAGAACCACCGCAAAGAAAAACCGCGCTTTTTGCAGCAAGAATTTCCTCGGATGCTTTCTCCGATTTATAAGAAACAAAGAATCCTCCGACCTTAACAAAAGGAAGACAATATTCGGACAGGGAAGAAAGATTGGCAACTGCACGGGAAACAGCAAAATCATATTTTTCACGATAAACATCGGAATGTCCCAAATCTTCTGCCCGCGAATGAATCACTTCCACATTGTTTAACTTCAGTGTGCGAACAACCTCTTCTAAAAAGGTAATCCGTTTATTCAAAGAATCCATCAGAGTAATCTTACAATTCGGATAAAGAATTTTAATCGGAATACCGGGAAAACCTGCTCCGGTTCCGACATCAATCAGACTGAATTCTCCATTTAAATAATTCTCATTATTTAAAGATGACAATACCTTACAAAACGACATCGAATCAAGAAAATGTTTTACATATACTTCATCTCTTTCCGTAATAGCCGTTAGGTTCATCTTTTCATTCCATGAAACCAGCATACGAAAATACTCTTCAAACATCTCCGCCTGAATTTCCGTCAGCTCAATATTCCATTCTTTACATGCGTCCTTAAATTCCATATTTCCAATACCATACTTTAGATGGCAATTAAGTTAAGTTTTTGTTGGCCGAAAGGTAAATTAGCAGAACCGAAATATCGGCGGGAGTGACACCGCTGATTCGGGAAGCCTGACCGATGGAAATCGGACGAAACTGTTTTAATTTCTGTCTGGCTTCCAGTCTGAGGGATGATACGTCATCGTAATCTATATTCTCCGGAATCAGATGTTTCTCCATCTTCTTAAACTGCTTAACCTGGGCAATCTGTCTGTCAATATATCCTGCATATTTAATATTGATACATACTTGTTCAACTACATCTGTAGGTAGATTTGGTCTTTCCGGATCAAGTTCATGTAAGAATTCATAATCCAGTTCCTGACGGCACATTAAATCTGCAATGGAAGCCGCTGTTTTAAGCGGTGCGGAATTTCTTCTGGCAAGTACATCCGTAACGGTTTTACTTCCACCTACAAATGTAGTTTTAAGACGATTAATTTCTTCATCAATCATCTTTTGTTTTTCAACGGTTTTTTCGTAATCCTCTTTTGAAACCAGTCCGGCTTCATAACCGAATTTCCGTAAACGTAAATCCGCATTGTCCTGTCTTAAAAGCAGGCGGTATTCCGCCCTGGAAGTCATCATTCGATATGGCTCATTGTTTTCTTTCGTAACGAGATCATCAATTAAAACACCGATATATGCTTCCGAACGATGAAGAATTAGCGGTTCTTCATTTTTCAATTTTTTTGCCGCATTGATTCCGGCAATCAGTCCCTGTGCAGCGGCTTCTTCATAACCGGAACTTCCGTTAAACTGACCGGCACAGAAGAAGTTTTCGATGGCCTTAAGTTCCAGTGAGGGACGAAGCTGTCCCGGACATAAACAGTCATATTCAATGGCATAGGCATTGCGGACTATTTTACAGTTTTCAAGTCCCGGAACGGTCCGGTACATGGCAAGCTGAACATCTTCCGGAAGGGAGGATGACATGCCTCCGATATATACTTCATTAGTATAAAGACCTTCCGGTTCAACAAAAACCTGATGTCTTTCCTTATCGGCAAATTTAACTACTTTATCTTCGATTGACGGACAATATCTCGGTCCGGTACCTTCGATGATTCCCGCGTAAATCGGAGAACGATCCAGATTGGCCCGGATAATTTCATGCGTTTTTTCATTTGTATAAGTTAAATAACAGGAAACCTGTTCTTTCTGAATACTTTCCGGATCGGTAGAAAATGAAAAAGGAATAATCCTCTCGTCACCTTTCTGTTCTTCCATTTTGGAAAAATCAACCGTCCTCTTATCCATTCTTGCCGGTGTTCCTGTCTTAAACCGGCGAAGATTTACACCCAGTTTTTCCAAATCCGAAGTTAAATGTGTCGCAGCCATCAGACCGTTCGGACCGGTGTAGGTAATGCTTTCTCCGCAAAGACATCTTGCATTTAAATAAGTTCCGCTGCAAAGAATAACCGCACGACAAAGATAAACCATACCGGAAGCAATCTGTACTCCGCAGACTTCCTTTTTTCCGTCACTTAAATCCTTCGTCAGAATATGACATACTTCGCCCTGCTTTATACTTAGATGTTCCTGGTTTTCCAGTGTACGTCTCATGGATTTGGTATAATCCATTTTATCGGCCTGTGCACGAAGTGAATGGACAGCAGGACCTTTGGATACATTCAGCATTTTGGACTGAATAAAAGTCTTATCGATATTTTTTCCCATTTCTCCGCCGAGCGCATCCAGTTCCCTGACCAGATGACCCTTGCTGGTTCCTCCGATATTCGGATTGCAGGGCATAAGAGCAATGCTTTCTACGGATACCGTAAAAATGACCGTTTCAAATCCGAGCCTTGCACAGGCAAGTGCTGCTTCACATCCCGCATGTCCCGCTCCGATAACACATACATCCACGGAATCTTCTATTTTATATTCACCTACATTTGTAGTATAATTATCCATCTCAGACACTCTTAAATTATTATTTTATTCTATTTTTATCTGTTTTACTTAAATTCATAAAAAGGTTTTTTTATAATTCCGCATAATTACAAATCATTTGCCCATACAGAATTTGGAAAAAATCTCATCCACCAGATCATCATCCACTTCTTCTCCGATGATTGCACCAAGTGATGCATAAGCCTGCATTAAATCGATGGAATAGAAATCTTCCGGCATATCCATCATCAAAGATTCCTTCACCTTTTCAATCGCGGTCAGTGCATCATCCACTAAACCCTTCTGTCTTAATGATGTAAGATAAATTTCTTCGTCAGGCTTTAATTCTCCATGATAAAATAATTCTTTAATCTGATTTGTAAGCTCTTCCAATCCTTCCGCTGTTTTTGCGGAAAAAGGAAAAATTTTCACCGGTGACGTAAAATCGTCAAACAGACTTTCCACATCTTTTTCCGTAATAAGATGTTTTGATAAATCCGTTTTATTTAATAATACGATTGTTTTTTTATTTTTAAGAAGAGGAAGTAATTTCCGGTCTTCTTCTTTAATTCCTTCCGAAGAATCCATAAGAAAAATGATCAGCTCCGCTTTTTCGATTGTTTCCTTGGATTTGCGAACTCCGATTTGCTCCACCACATCTTCCGTGTCATGAATGCCTGCGGTATCAATCAGATGAAGGGATATTCCGTTAAGTGATACATCTTCTTCCAAAGTATCTCTTGTCGTACCCGGAATATGTGTAACAATTGCACGGTCCTCACCCAAAAGCAGATTTAAGAAAGAAGATTTTCCGACATTCGGTTTTCCGATAATAGCAGTCTGTACACCTCTGGTTAAAATTCTTCCGTTTTCGAAAGAATCCGAAAGTTCTTTTAAAGATTCTTCACATGATTGAACTACATTTGTAAGCCGATTATGAAAATCTTCCGTATCATAATGTTCCGGATCATCAATTGCCGATTCGATATATGCGATTTCATAAAGAATGCTGCTTCTTATTGAAACAATTTTATCTTTTAATCTTCCGCTTAAATGGGAAATTGAATTCTTTCTGGCATTTTCGTTTGTGGAAGAGATTAAATCCATAACCGCTTCAGCTTCGGATAAATCGATTCTTCCGTTTAAAAAAGCTCTTTTGGTAAATTCACCGGGTTCGGCGAGTCTGGCTCCGCATTTTAAACAAAGATCCAGTACTCTTTTACATACATAAACTCCGCCGTGACAGTCGAATTCCACCGTATCCTCTTTGGTAAAAGAATGCGGGGCACGCATAATAACCGCCATGACTTCATCAATGACATTTACTTCACCGTCAGGTTTAAGTTCCGTAATATGACCGTAATGAACCGTATGAGAAGGAACCTCTTCTAATTTTATTCCGTTCTCTTTATGAAAAATACGATCTGCAATTTGTACGGCTTCTTCTCCGGATATTCTTACAATTCCGAGTCCGGAAGGTGAAAGTGCGGTTGCGATTGCCGCTATGGTTTCATTCATATTATTTACCGGGTCAATAAATATGTTCTAAAAATAACTGCTCCGACATTTGCCGGAGCAGTACATCTTACTTCTTTAAAGTTACAACTACTTTTCTGTATGGCTCCTCTCCTTCGGAATGTGTGGTAACATACTTGTCATTCTGAAGGGCGGAATGGATAATTCTTCTTTCATACGGATTCATCGGCTCTAAAGAAACGCTCCTGTGAGTTTCTTTTACTTTTCTCGCAATTCTCTTTGCCAGATTTTCAAGGGTTTCTTTCCG
>OMRN01000152.1 GCA_900313265.1 uncultured Lachnospiraceae bacterium
GCACTTCTTCCGCTCGGAAATTCCTTAATTGCACTGATTAAAGGAACATCTCTGGCGTTTACCTGCTCGGTAGTGGAAATGACGGCAGCAGGTAAAATCTTAGCCGGAAGAAATTACAGGTATTTTGAAGCGTATTGCACACTTGCAATTATTTACTGGGTACTCACATTTATTTTGGAACGTGTACTTGCACTGATTGAAAAGAAAATCTCCATACCGGAGCAGGCTCCCGAGACAAGCACTTCCGAAAAGGTTGAGATTCCGGTAACGCAGGAGGTGGCAGCATGAGCTTAATCGAAATCAGAAACTTAAGCAAGAAATTCGGAAACAATGTCATTCTTGACGGAGTGGATTTAAATATCAATCAGGGAGAGGTGGTTGCAATCATCGGACCTTCCGGTACAGGAAAATCGACACTTCTTCGGTGCTTAAACTTACTGGAAAAGCCGGAAAACGGCAGCGTATCCGTGGATGGAAAAGAATACAATTTAACAACCAAGTCTTCAAAAGAAGTGCTTGCCTTAAGGCAGGAGACGGAAATGGTTTTCCAGCAGTTTAACTTATTTAAACACAAAGATGCACTGAATAATGTTATGGAAGGTCTCCGGGTAGTAAAGAAACTTCCCAAGGCTGAGGCAAGAAGAATTGCGGTAGCCGAACTGGAAAAGGTAGGAATGAGCGACAGACTGCATCATTATCCGAGACACTTATCCGGAGGTCAGCAGCAGAGAGTAGCCATTGCAAGAGCGCTTGCATTGAAACCGAAACTGTTACTCATGGATGAGCCTACATCGGCACTTGATCCGGAACTCGTCGGAGAAGTATTACTGACGATTAAGAGAGCGGCCAGGGAAGGAAACACTATTCTTTTAGTGACACACGAGATGGATTTTGTAAGAAATGTAGCAAATAAAATTATCTTTTTAGAGAATGGAAAAATTGTTGCAGAGGGAACACCGAAAGAGATTTTTGAAAATCCGAAAAACGAGCGTCTCCGTGAATTCTTAAGAAATATCAATATGTTAAGAACAGCGGATGATTACGTAATTTAAGTCAGAGGAAAGAAACATGGCGGAGAAAGAACGAATAATAAAAGATTTTCTGGAGCTTAGCGCTATCGACTCCGTCAGTTTCAAAGAGCGTGAGTTCGCAGATGTATTAAAACAAAAACTGGAACTGCTCGGAATAAAAGCACATGAGGATTCTGCTTCTGACAAGATCGGTTCCACGGCCGGAAACGTGTATGCATTCTGGAAAGGCGAAGAAAATCTTCCGAAGATTCTCTTATCCGCACATATGGATACGGTGGAACCGGGAATCGGAAAAAAAGCGATTTATGATACGAAAAAAGGAATCCTTCGAAGTGACGGAAAAACGGTTCTCGGGGCAGACGATATCGCCGGCATTGTGGAAATATTAGAAGCAATCCGACTGATTCAGGAAAGCGGAAAAAAACATAAAAGTGTGGAACTGCTGTTTCCGGTTGCGGAAGAAGTATACACAAAAGGGTCATCTGCATTTGATTATTCCAGACTTTCCGCAAAAGAGGCATATTGCCTTGACTTAAGCGGACATGTGGGAGCTGCGGCAATAAAAGCGCCGACACTGATATCATTCCGGATTACGATTCACGGGAAAGCATCCCATGCAGGGTTTGCTCCGGAAAAAGGAGTTAATGCAATTGAAATTGCGGCGAAAGCAATCGCCGGAATAAAACAGGGACAGGTGGATGAAGACAGCACCTTAAATATAGGAACCATCAAAGGCGGAACAGCAACGAATATTGTTTCGGAAGAAGTAAAGATTGAAGGAGAAATCAGAAGTTTTAAGCATGAAAGTGCACTAAAACTTTTGGAAGACACCAAATTCAAATTTGAAGAAGAGGCAATAAGGCTCGGAGCCGGAATAACAGGGATAGATTTTAAATCCGAAATTCACTTAATTGCATACGAAAGAAACGAAGACGAAGAGGTAGTAAAAAATTTTCGTACGGCAGCAAAGAAAACAGGAATAGAACCGAAACTGATCTCCACAATGGGCGGTGCGGATAATCACCAGTTTAACAAAAACGGAATCAAAGGAATCGTATTATCCTGCGGAATGCAGAACGTCCATACTACGGAAGAATATATAGAAATTGCC
>OMRN01000402.1 GCA_900313265.1 uncultured Lachnospiraceae bacterium
CGTTGACAAATCATTTGCTATTCAGGCAGGTCGTGAAATTCGAGTTATGGTAGTTCCTGAGCAGATCACCGATGACGAAATGGTACTTTTGGCTCGTGATATTTCCAAACAGATCGAAGATGAACTGGAATATCCCGGACAGATCAAAGTCAGTGTGATCAGAGAATCCAGAGTCGTTGACTATGCGAAGTAATGATGAACCGGTGGCGGATATCCGTCGCCGGTTTTTTATGGATAAAAAGAAAAATCACAGGGCCGTAATCGGCCGATATTTCATATGGAAGACATACAGGAGGGAGAAAAATGAAACCGTTTGAACGTCTGGACAGAAGGCTGGTCGCACATGGCCATATTCTTGATTATTATGAGGATACCATTGCCGTACCGAACGGAAATATTGCACATTGGGATTTTATTAAACATAAGGGGGCGGCAGCCGTGGTTCCGGTTCTTCCGGACGGAAGACTTCTTATGGTTTTGCAGTACCGGAATGCCCTGGATAGGAATACCATAGAAATTCCCGCCGGCGGACTGAATGAGAATGAGGATCCGTATGACTGCGCCATGCGTGAACTTCGCGAGGAAACCGGTTATTCGGTCGATAAAATGGATTATTTAATCAGCGTCTGCACAACCGTGGCATTCTGCAATGAGAAGATCCCCGTATATGTGGCATTTATCAAAGGAGAAGCCGGAGAGCAGGACCTGGATGAAGATGAAGTGGTAAATACCAAAGCTTTTACCGTGGATGAACTGTGCCAAAGAATCTATGAGGGCTCCATCAACGACTCCAAGACCATAGCGGCAGTGCTGGCATATAAGGATAAGTACTTAAGTCGATGACTGCTTAAGTCAATCCATTTCGGTCAATAAAATTTGTCCCAAGGTTGTCATAACAGAGAAGAATATTTCAAATTTATGTAAAATATATTTCAAAAACTTCCGAATTATGCTTGAAAATCAGGTTTACAATAACTATATCTTGATATTTTATGGTAATCACACCGATATCTAGTAAACCCTTGATTTTATCGAAAAAATCCGCCACAAAATTGAAATAATTCGTTGATTTTTAGGGATAAAATGGATATAATGAAACTTGCACGGTCAATGATTTACATAATTATTTGACCGCAAAGTCATCTTAAGAGCCCTGCTCTTAACTAAAGATAAGGATAGTTTTTGGATGGAACAACAAATCGATGCATTGATTCAATACATGCATGAGAAGAAGAATACATCAACGAATACGGAATTATCTTACAGACGTGACTTGATTAAACTTGCAGATTATCTGCAGTCTACTTTGGGGAAAAAGAATTTCGGAGAGGTTACCGGAGAGGACTTAAAGAGTTATGTACAGCATATGTTCGACAACAATGCCGCACCGACGTCCATCTCCAGAAGCATAGCATCAACAAAGGCTTTGTTTTCTTACCTTTTGGATCAGGGAATCGTGAAGGAAGATGTGGCGCTTACGCTTAAGTCGCCCAAGATTGAAAAGAAAGAACCTTCCATTATGTCCAAGAAGGATGTGATGAAACTCCTTGACCAGCCTTCCGGAAATGCACCCAAGCAGGTCCGTGATAAAGCGATGTTGGAGCTTCTTTATGCAACAGGCATTCGTGTATCCGAGCTTATTAATTTAAAGACTTCGGATGTAAATCTTTCGATGGGATTTATTGTCTGCCACGATGCGCATAAGGAACGTATCATTCCGTTCGGTGCCAAAGCCAAGGAATCACTGATGAACTATTTATCCGGCGCAAGAGATGCCATGCTGGAGGATAAAAACTCCCAGATTCTCTTTGCCAACTGCTCGGGAGAAGCCATGAGCCGTCAGGGATTCTGGAAGATTATCAAGTATTATGCGAAAAAAGCCGGTATTGAGGCGGATATTACGCCGCATACCCTTCGTCATTCCTTCGCGGCACATCTGGTGGAAAACGGTGCGGACCTTCGTTCCGTACAGGAAATGCTCGGACATTCCGACATTTCGACGACGCAGATCTACGTCAATCTTACGCAGAGCCGTCTGCGTGAAGTCTATGACAAGGCACATCCGCGCAGCTGATTGGAAAGATTAAGCTCACGTTTCAAACGTGAGCTTTTTTATTGCCTTTTCCGGCAGCGGATTATTTGGTACAATACGGTTAATTCATTTTACGGAGACAGATTATGATTATAAGGGAAATTAAAGACGACGAACTGTATTTACTGGAAGATTTTCTC
>OMRN01000022.1 GCA_900313265.1 uncultured Lachnospiraceae bacterium
ACAGGTCCGCCTTGTCATGGAACCCGAAGACTGGGACGGAGGGGAATGCATAATCCGGGCCGTTGCATCGGATGTCGGACTGGGACTGCACGACGAGCCTTACTCTTTTGACGGTGGGGAAACATGGAACAGTACCGGCGAAATAACCGTTTCCGATACGACGGAAGTGGAAGTTGTGGTCAGAGACCGTGCCGGAAACACCGCAAGCGATTCCGTGAAAGCCGTGAATAAGGAGGCGGAAAGAAAGCGCGAGGAAGAGCGGAAACGGAAGGAAGAAGAGGAAAGAAAGAAAAAAGAGGAAGAGGAGCGGAAGCGGAAAGAAGAGGAGGAAAGAAAGAAAAAAGAAGAAGAAAGGAAGCGGAAAGAAGAGGAGGAAAGAAAGAAGAAAGAGGAAGAAGAAAGGAAAAAGGCAGAGGAAGAAAAGAAGAAAGCCGAAGAGGAAGAAAAGAGAAAGGCCGAAGAAGAAAGGAAAAAAGCGGAAGAGGAAGAAAAGAGGAAGGCCGAAGAGGAGAAGAAAAAAGCCGAGGAAGAAGAAAAGAGGAAAGCCGAAGAAGAGAAGAAGAAAGCCGAGGAGGAAGAAAAGAGGAAGGAGGAGAAGAAAAAAGCCGAGGAAGAAGAAAAGAGAAAGGCGGAAGAAGAGAAGAAAAAGGCCGAGGAGGAAGAAAAAAAGAAGGCCGAAGAAGAAAAGCGACGGAAAGAAGAAAAGAAGAAAGCCGGGGAAGAAGAGAGGAAAAAGGCTGAGGAAGAAAAAAGAAAAGAAGAGGAAGTCCGAAAGAAAAAAGAGGAGGAAGAAAGAAGAGCCGAAGAGGAACGTAAGGCGGAAGAAGAACGCCTGGCAGAAGAGGCACGATTGGCCGAAGAAGCGCGGAAAAAAGCCGAAGCGCAGAAGGAAAAAGAGGACGAAAAGAAAGGGCGATTTTCACTTTCGACGCTTCCCGTACGGATGCTTCAAATAAAAGAATTTGTGGAGGAAATGCCGAAGGAGGCAAAAGTTGTTTCGGTTTCGATATCTGCCATAATCGGAGCGGTCGGAATTATTTATGCACTTTATATTTTTATGGGGACCGCAAGGGTATTCTGGATTGATACAAACGGAAAGAAGCATTTCTTATCGAGGATTCCGATTCGCCGCTTTGGCAGGGGATATATAATCCGGATTGGCGAGAATGCACTTGACAATGCCGCAACGGGAGAACTCTGCATCTGTGTACCGTCGGGATTTGAGAAACTGCACCGTTATCAGCCGGTACAAATCCGGTATAAAAACAATATGTTTTCCCTTCATGTGGAGAAAGATATTAAGGTGAAGGTGATGTAAGTGTAACCGGTTGCGAATTAAGTGAAAGACATATATAATCGAGTGGTGGTCTAATAATAAGCATTTACAAACGGAAAGGATTATCATATGAGCTGGGAAGATAATGTCCGCAAAGTTGTGCCCTATGTTCCGGGTGAACAGCCTAAAATGGATAAGCTGATTAAACTGAATACAAACGAAAATCCCTATCCTCCCGCACCGGGTGTGCAAAAAGCGATTGAAGAGCTGAAAGGGAATTTTTCCGTGCTTCGAAAGTATCCGGCACCGGACTGCGAGGCACTCGAAGTTGCACTTAGTGAATACTATCATCTTCCGAGGACCAGAATATTTACCGGCGTGGGATCCGACGATGTGCTTTCAATGGCATTTCTGGCATTTTTCCACGGGGACAAACCGGTTCTCTTTCCGGACATCACCTATTCTTTTTACGATGTGTGGGCCGAGGTGTACCGTATTCCCTATGAAACCATACCGCTTGATGAGAATTTTGATATCGTGGCGGAAGATTATAACCGTGAAAACGGGGGCATCGTCATTGCCAATCCGAATGCCCCGACCGGAATTGCAAAGAGCGCGGAGTGGATTGAAGATTTCGTAAAAGCACATCAGGATACAGTGGTTATCGTGGATGAGGCTTATGTGGATTTCGGAGGACAGAGTGTCATCTCCTTAACGGATAAATACGAAAACCTTCTGGTGGTCCAGACGTTCTCCAAATCCCGTGCACTGGCCGGGCTTCGAATCGGAATGGCATTCGGATGTGAGAAAATCATCGGATATTTAAAGGACGTCAAATTTTCCGTCAATTCCTATACCATGAATACGCCGTCCCTGATTCTGGGTGTGGAATCGATTAAGGATGATGAGTATTTCAGGGAAAAAATCGAAGCGGTCGTTAAAACGAGAGAATGGTCGAAGGAACGTTTAAAGGAACTCGGTTTTGCCATGACGGACAGCAAAAGCAACTTCCTGTTTGTATCACATCCGAAAATGGCGGCTGCGGAAATTGCGGCAAAACTTCGCGAAGAGGGAATTATTGTAAGGCATTTTAACAAGCCGAGAATCGACAATTATCTGCGTATTTCCGTGGGAACGGATGAGGAAATGCAAATTCTTACGGATACACTGGCGCGAATTTTGTAAAAAGTGCGGAAATACAAGGCTTTTTTTGCAATTTTTCAAATTTGCTTTTATATAAGTAGTTATGGTATAATAATCTCCGTGCGAAAGGGAATACAATAAAGGAGTTAAAATGCAGGCAATAGCGGAGTGGTTCGCCTCCGTAACCCAGGGGAAAATCCCGAGAGAACTGGCGGTTATGCTGGTTTCCATGATTCCTCTTCTGGAACTGAGAGGCGGCATGATTGTAGCAAGACTTCTGGATTTGGAATATTGGAAGTCCGTCATTTTTTGTGTTTTGGGAAACATTATTCCGATTCCGTTCATTCTTTTGTTTATCAAGCAGATTTTCAAATGGATGAAGAAGTTTAAAGGACTTGGGAAAATCGCGGAATTCTTCGAAAAGCGTGCGATGAAGAAAAGCGACAAGTTCAAAAACGGAGAATTCGTGGCGCTGATTTTCTTTGTCGGAATTCCCATACCGGGTACGGGAGCCTGGATGGGATCGTTAATCGCCTCGCTTTTAGAGATGGATATCAAGAAAGCGGTTTTGGCGGAATTAATCGGACTGGTAATGGCGATGACCATCATGTCCATCCTGACATATTTCATTCCCGGAATTTTCTTTTAAATTGTATTTTCGGAGCACAGATGCAGGGTAATGCCTGCATAGGTGTTCCTTTTTATCTTAAAGAGGCTTTTTGAGCGGGTTTGATGGAACAGTATACGGATTTCGCAAAGGCATATTCCCTTATGATGCAGGATATTCCATACGGGAAATGGGAAAAATATCTGGCGAAAACATTAAGGGAAAACGGAATTAAAGACGGGCTGGTTCTGGATTTAGGCTGCGGAACGGGGGAGATGACCAGAAGGCTTCGGGACCGCGGTTATGACATGATCGGTGTGGATTCCTCTTTGGAGATGTTGGACGAAGCCGGCAAAAGCGGCGCGGAGGGTATCCTTTACTTAAACCAGGATATGCGCTCGTTTGAACTGTACGGCACGGTGCGGGCCATCGTAAGCGTGTGCGATACGATGAATTATTTAACCACCGAAAAGGACTTTGTAAAGGTTTTACGACTTGCCAACAATTATCTGGACCCGGACGGCATTTTCATTTTTGATTTAAAGACCGCACACTTTTTCAAAAACTGCATGGGAGAAAGCACCTTTGCGGAGAATTTGGAAGACTTAAGTTATATCTGGGAAAATTCTTACGACGAAAAGAAACGCATAAACGAATACTTCCTGACGATGTTTTTTAAAGAGAAGCAGGGGTATAAAAAAAGCGAAGAACTGCACATTCAAAGGGCCTATCCGGTCAGCGAGATCCGGCAGATGACAAAAAAGGCCGGAATGAAGTTTGAAAAAGCACTGGATGCGGATACGTACGGACCGGTGACACCGGGAAGCAAACGGATTTATATTATTCTTCGCGAACAGGGAAAAGGAAATGAGTGACAGAATCGTCCGCGCGACAGCGGCAAACGCACAGATTCGCATTTTTGCGGCGGATACAAAGGATACCGTGGAAACGGCAAGGGTGAAGCATCAGACAACACCGGTTGCCACGGCGGCCCTCGGAAGACTGCTTACGGCAGGAGCCATGATGGGCACGATGTTAAAAGGCGCAGATGATTTACTGACGTTAAAAATAACCGGCGACGGACCCCTTGGAGGAATCGTCGTGACGGCGGATGCAAATGCGGATGTAAAAGGATATGTGGGAAATCCGAATGCCGATCTTCCGTTGAATGCCAAAGGAAAACTGGATGTTTCAGGGGCAGTTGGAAAGGGCAGGCTTGATATCATCCGTGACATGGGATTAAAAGAGCCGTATGTCGGCCAAACGCCATTAATCAGCGGAGAGATTGCGGAGGATTTAACCTTCTATTTTGCCAACTCCGAACAGGTACCTTCGAGTGTGGGACTGGGAGTTTTGGTGGACCGTGATTATACGGTAAAGCGTGCGGGCGGATTTATTGTCCAGCTTCTGCCGAATGCTTCGGATGAGGTCATTGACCGGCTCGAAGAGAATCTTTCAAAGATTAAGAGCGTTACCGCTTTTTTCGAAAGCGGACTGGGCGCGGAAGATTTAATTCGTGTAATCTGCGAGGGGATGGATCCGGAGATAACGGACACGATTCCGGTGCGGTTTTACTGCAACTGCAGCAGGGAACGCGTCGAGAAAGCGCTGATTTCCATCGGGCACAAAGAACTTGATGATATGATTGCGGACGGAAAAGAAGTTAATTTAAACTGCGGATTCTGTAACACGGACTATACGTTCAGTGTGGAAGATTTAAAGAGAATCCGTGAAAAATAAAAAAGATTGGGAATTCCCCATAAAAAATACAGGGTGGAATCGTTTCTTACATGAGAAACCCGGAAAGGAACTGCGTGACACAGGAAGAATTCAACGGCTGCATGGCAAGCATGAAGGCCGGGGATAAAGACGGACTTCGCAAGGTTTATGAAGACTATCTTTCCTACATCTACACAATTATATACGGCGTTGTGCAAACAAAAGAAAACGCAGAAGACTTAACCAGCGAGTTTTTCATCAAGCTTTGGGACATTTCCGACGGATACAAGCCGCAGGAAAAAGGTCACAAGGCTTATCTGGCCACAGTGGCGAGAAACATGGCACTCGATTTCTTACGGAAGAACAAACGCGAAGTTCTGACGGAAGAAATTCCCGAAACGGCGGATCCGACATCGGCAGTGGAAACGGAAGTAATATCCGATGTCAGTTTAAAGGAAGCACTGGCTTCTTTAAAAGAATCCGAGAGGCAGGTCGTGAGCATGAAGGTTCTCTCCGACATGACGTTTCAGGAAATAGCCGATGCCTTGGGCGAGCCGCTTGGTACCGTTACCTGGCGCTATAAGAATGCGCTGGAGAAACTGAGGAGGTACGGCTATGAGTAAGAAGCTGGATGAAGAATATAAAGCCCTGGTAGCATCCGAAGTGCCGGATTTGTGGGCACGGATTGATGCCGGACTGAAGCCGAAGACATATTCCGCTGAAACTTCGGACAATGTCGATACAGGCGCTGTGAAGGTATCGCCCGATGGGGAGGATATAACAGGCACTGACGATATCGTTAACAATGCGAATATCGAAAATGCAGCGGATAATACAAATACGGCTGAAACAGAAAAAATGATAAATGCTGCGAATACTGTAAATGCAGCGGATGCGCAGAAGGCACCGAAGAAGAAAAAGACGATTTATAAGATTCTTCCCTGGATTGGCGCAGCTGCCGCAGCGGCACTCATTTTTGCGATTGCCCTTCCGACCGCTTTGTTTATCGGTTTAAAGAACAGCAAATCATTTACGGCCGAAAACACGGCGCCCATGGCGATGGAAACGGCCATGACCGAATCCGAGGACAGTGTGGAATCACTGGGAGGATTCGGCGAGACGAATTTCGATGGGAACTATATGTGGGAAGAGGAACCCGCGGTCGGTTCGACGGGACAGACAAACACCTATGATATGGACAAGATGAATATCAGGGGCGAAAGTCTGACCGATTCTCATCAGAAAAAGGAGGCGGTTACGGATCCTGCCGCAGAAAGCACCGCAACCGGCGAAATGGAAGCCGAAGAAGAGGAAGCGGCGGAAACGATTCATGCCAGAATCGAAAATCTCAGAATCGAAGATAACAGAACTTATGCGATGATTGCCGTTTCGGACTTAGTAGAACTCGAAAGCACGGACGAGAATTTAAGCATTGAGGCATTTTACCTTGAAATATCGGGCGCTTCGAAGGTAAGACCGGAAATCGGCGGAATTTATGAAGTGGATTTTGACGGCGCCGAGGTGATTTTGCTTAAGAAAGTCGGACAGATGCCGGTAGAAGACGAAGAGTAAAAATAATAGAGCGCAGAGGAAAGAATAATGATCAGGATGAAAAAAACATGGAAGACTTCAATTGTCGCAGGCTTGTGTCTGGTGATGCTGCTTACGATGATTCTTCCGTTTATTCCGGCTAAAGCCGATACGGAGAAATTCACGGCCGAAGTACAGGTTGGGTTTGACGGCAAGGCGGAAATGTTAAAGTACGTGCCGTTTATGGTTACCATCGAAAACAATGATGCGGATTTCTCGGGACGTCTTCAGCTGATTGTTGCAAACAAGGCGAATTATAATCTGATGTATGAGACGGATATTTCACTTGCCAGAGGTGAGAAGAAGACCGTCACTTTTGCATGTAAGGTTGTGGACAATCTCGGAAAAATCAATATCCGGATGGCAAACTCCAAGGGGAAAGTAGTATGGAATACCAATAAGAGATTTACCGTTGATAAAACGGCTTCGCAGAAAATCGATATCGGTATTTTAAGCGATGATTTTTCCGCACTCGGTTACATGGACAATATGGAATTTTATGACCGTGAAGTTTTTAAAACCAATCTGGTGGAACTGACCGCGGACAATTTTCCGGAAGACGTAAACGGACTGGATATGCTTGAAATCATCGTAATCAGCAATTTCAGTACGGATATTCTGACCGATGAACAGATTGAAGCACTGAATATCTGGATCAGCCGTGGCGGAATGCTTATTGTCGGAACGGGTTCCAATTCGTCAAAAACGCTGTCCAAATTGAACGGAAATGTCGTAAAAGTCACTCCCGAAAAAATGCAGAGATACAATACCTCGTTTGGATTGAATTATTACGGGGATGCCGTTGTACCTCAAAGCGGAAACGGCAGCGGATATAGCAGTGACCCTTATTCGGACGACGAATATGCACAGTATTTCGAAGAGTGGTTCGAAAATGACCGTGCTACCATCGATGAACTTTGCAAAGAAGATTTCATGTATAATTACGGAATTTCCGAGGATGAGCTGGAAGATGACGGTACATTCCCTTCCTACTGGGAATCGGATTACTATGATTACTGTTTCCGGACCATTTACGATATGTACTGGGGTTCTTCCTGGCAGGATTACGGCAATTATACCTATCCGACCGCGACTGCCGATGTGCTTGAGTTCAAAGATGACAAAAATGCGAACATTGATCAGATTTATTTAGGCGATTCCGATGCCGGCCAGTATGATCTTGCCAGTGTTTACAAAGTAGCGGACGGATATGTGGCTTTATTCGGAATTGATTTTACCATGAATCCGATTCCGAACTATCCTGACGCAGACGGAATTCTTCGCTATGTAATCCGGGATTATGTCCTTAACGATGTAATCGAAGCATATGAAAACATCAGTGACAGCGGATATTACAGCTACAACATCGGAAATTTTTCCAAACAGAAATATGATATCCAGTCATTTCTGAATAATATTGCGGCAGCTCCGCTTCCGCCGATGGCGCTTTATATTGTACCGATTCTGGCATACCTGGTAGCTATTCTGGTTTTATATCTGGTAAACAGAAAGAAGGGTAAAACGTTCCGTCTGTGGTACTGGTATCCGGTTATTGCAATCGGAATGGCGGTTGTAATTTACTGCATCGGCTTTTCGACAAGAATTATCAAACCGAGAATCAATACGATGTCTGTTCTGAGACTGAGTTCCACCTCTGCAAGAGAACTGAACTATGTGGCGGTTACGACTCCTTCGAATCAGACCTGTGAAGTAACTTTCTCGGATGAATATGATATTCAGTTAACAAGACGAATCAACGGATATTCCTACGATCAGTCGGATAAAGTGGATCTGGATTCTTACCGTGTGGCATTCCGCAAAGGAATCGGTAAAACGAGTGTACGTTTTGCCGGAAACATCGCCTTAAGTTCGGACCAGTTCTTACTCGAAAGCATTTATCCGGCCAGCCGCGATTTCGAAGTACAGTATATTGTCAATGTACCGACGGGAACGACAAAGGCGGAGCAGATTATCGTAAAGAACAATACCGGTGTGGATTTGGAGGATGTTACCGTATTTACGTATTCACCGCAGAGCGGCGGATATTCCTACGGTGATTTGTATGCCTATTCCCTGGGAAACATGAAAAACGGGGCAAGCGTGGATTTATCTTCGGTAAAATGGAATTCGGACAACCGGACATCCTATAATTATTCCAATGTCATGTTAAGCACTGCGGAAAAGAACAGCAAACTGCTCGGATTTTTCTTCGGAAGTCTTTCCGCAAGTTATCTGCAGTTCCGGAACAGAAGCACCTTAGCGGACTTCCTTGCACAGACTTCCAGAGATGAACTGAGGGATGACTATGACTCGAAGGGAATCGAAGCGGTTTATATCACCGGATTCCCGAAAGGTTCCATCTGCCGTGATGTGCAGTTTGATAATAAGTATCGCACGGAGAGAACGGAAGCGGTTATTCAGAAAATATACTATAGTGCCATGCAGACAGTAGAGAAGCAGTAAGGGGGAGATTAAAAATGCTGGAAATCAGGAATTTAAATAAAAGATACGGCAATTTTTATGCCCTTCGGAATCTGAATCTGACGGTGGAAGACGGAGAACTGTTCGGCTTTGTCGGTGCGAACGGTGCGGGAAAAACAACCACAATGAGAATCTGCGTGGGCCTTCTCGGAGCGGATTCGGGAGAAGTATATATTGACGGAAAAAGAATGCTTTCCAATCACCGTGCGCTCAGCCGGAAAGTCGGATATGTTCCCGATTTCTTCGGTGTATATAATGCGTTTACCGCAATGGAATATATGCAGTTTTTCGCAGCATCCTACGGCCTGATAGGAGAGGATGCGGACCGGCTTTGCATGGATTTGTTACGGCTTGTGAAACTTGATCATAAGGCGGAAACGGATGTAAACGGTCTGTCCCGTGGTATGAAACAAAGACTCTGTCTGGCAAGAGCACTCGTGCATAATCCGGATATTCTTTTCTTAGATGAGCCTGCGAGCGGACTGGATCCCAGAGCCAGATTCGAGTTAAAAGAGATTTTAAAGAACCTCTCATCCATGGGAAAAACCATTATCATTTCCTCGCACATTCTTCCGGAACTTTCGGAAATGTGTACGACCATCGGTATTATCGATCACGGTCAGATGATGTTAAAGGGTTCGATTGATGATATTCACAGAGCGGCCGCTATGCAGAGCCCTCTTATCATTGCGGTTGCGGATTCTGCTGTTGACGATGCTTTCATGATTTTGCAGGAAAATCCTTTTGTTCAGCACTTAAATGCAAGGGGCAATCTGATTGAGGTTGTATTCACGGGAAATAAACAGGCGGAAGCAGGACTTTTATCCTCTTTGGTTACGGCGGGGATTCCGATTCTTTCCTTTACGAGACAGGAAGGAAGTCTGGAAGCGTTGTTTATGCAGATTGTAAGCAGAAATTCACCACAGAACCGTGGCCCCGCAAATGCGCAGGGCAAACCCGGAAATAACAGGGGACCGGTACCCGGACAAAGACCGGCCGGCGGAATGCCGGTGAACGGCGGAATGCCGATGAATGGCGGAATGCCGATGAACGGTGGAATGCCGATGA
>OMRN01000220.1 GCA_900313265.1 uncultured Lachnospiraceae bacterium
AAGTAGTTGTGGAAGAGACTGTTACGGAGAGCAGGGGAACCATCACGGTAGCGGCATCCCCCACACCTCATGCGGAGATTCTGGCAGAGGCAGCAAAGATTCTTGAAAAAGAAGGATGGAAACTCGAGGTTACCGAATTTGAAGATTATGTACAGCCGAACCTTGTGGTAGAAGACGGGGATATCGATGCGAACTATTTCCAGCACACTCCGTACCTTGATAACTTCAATGAGGAAAAGGGAACCCATCTTGTATCCATCGCAGGCGTTCATTATGAGCCGTTCGGAATTTATCCCGGAACCAAGGCTTCCTTAGATGACATTGAAAAGGGCGATACAATCGCAGTACCTAACGATACCACGAATGAAGCAAGAGCATTACTTCTTCTTCAGGATAACGGAATCATCAAATTAAAAGAAGGCGCAGGCCTTACCGCAACCGTTCTTGACATTGAAGAAAATCCTTACGATATCAAGATTCAGGAACTGGAAGCAGCTCAGGTATCCAGAGTTAAAGATGAAGTAGCATATGTCGTATTAAACGGAAACTACGCTCTCGAAGCAGGTTTCTCCGTGGCAAAGGATTCCATCGCATATGAGAAGTCCGATTCCGATGCGGCAAAAACATACGTAAACATTCTTGTTGTAAAGGAGGGAAATGAAAACAACGAGGGATTACAGGCACTTGCAAAAGTATTAAAATCCGATGAAATCAAGGAGTATATCAATAATACTTATGACGGTGCGGTAGTACCTTTCGAAGAGTAATCAAACTACAAATGTAGTTAAAAGAAATCCGGAATCGTAGTATGAAATAAAAACTGCAAATGCAGTAAAGAAGAAAACCACCGGTATTAACAATAATAATTCTCTCTCCGGGAATTACCAGCCCGGAGAGAGAATTTCTGAAAAAGAAAAACGAATGTTTCGAAAAAAGTAAAATCACTGAAAGAAGTAAAATCATGGCAATTATCGAAGTCAGAAATTTAACGAAAACGTTTGATGAAAAAAAGAGCAATATCCATGCTCTTTCCAATATTGATCTTTCTGTGGAGGAAGGGGAGATTTTTGGTGTAATCGGACTCTCCGGTGCCGGAAAAAGCACACTGGTCCGCTGCATGAACTTACTGGAAAAACCGACAAGCGGAGAAGTGTGGGTAGACGGTAAGAATCTGATTACATTATCAGGCAAAGAGCTTCGCTTCATGCGCAGAGAAATCGGTATGATTTTTCAGCATTTCAATCTTTTAATGCAGAGAAACGTCCTGGATAATGTCTGTTTCCCGATGGAAATCGCCGGAGTAAAGCGGCGTGAAGCCACGGAAAAGGCGATGAAATATCTGGAAATTGTAGGCCTTAGCGAGAAAGCGAAAGCCTATCCCGTTCAGTTATCCGGCGGACAGAAACAGCGTGTTGCTATTGCAAGAACACTTGCCTCGAATCCCCGGATTATTTTATGCGATGAGGCAACCAGTGCACTGGATCCTCAAACGACCGGAACGATTCTTGATTTATTAAAACAGATTAACAAAGAGTACGGCATCACAATCGTCGTAATCACGCATGAGATGAGAGTGGTCGAGGAAATCTGCGACCGTGTTGCGGTACTGGACAGGGGAAACTTGGCGGAAATCGGAATAGTGGAAGAGGTGTTTAGAAATCCGAAAAGCAATGCCGCAAAGAGTCTCTTACTGGAGAGAAAAATAGAACAACTGGGGGTCACGATTACCGATGGAATTTAAAGATATATTTAATATGTTAGCAGACGGTACTTGGGATACCCTTTATATGGTTTTAATATCGACACTGCTCGGATATGTTCTGGGACTTCCGCTGGGAATCTTACTTACAGTAACCGATGCGGACGGTATAAGACCGAATAAAGTACTTTATAAAATTCTTGATATTATCATCAATGTGACCAGGAGTATTCCGTTTTTGATTTTACTGATTCTGATTATGCCTTTTACCAAGGCAATTGTCGGAAAAAGCTACGGCACAACGGCTACGATTGTTCCGCTTACCGTTGCGGCAGCACCGTTGATTGCAAGAATGGTGGAAAGTTCCTTAAAGGAAGTGGATAAGGGCGTGATTGAAGCCGCATTCAGCATGGGAGCCGGGTATTATACCATCATCTGGAAGGTGCTTGTTACCGAAGCCAGAACATCCCTTTTGGTCGGAGTAACAATCGCACTCGGGACCATTCTCGGGTACTCTGCAATGGCCGGTGTCATCGGCGGAGGCGGACTCGGAGACATTGCCATCCGATACGGATATTACCGGTATGAAACCGGAATCATGATTGTGACGGTCGCGGTTTTGGTTGTGCTGATGCAGATTCTGCAATGGGCGGGAATGTTAATTTCAAAGAAAATCGACAGAAGAAGAAAGAACTGAAAACGGACTTGCATAGAATTTCGGAGCATGGAAAGGAGATAAACGATGGGAATGCTGGAAGATATTTCGGATTATTTAAAAAGCGGTGAAAGTGAATCAAGGGATCTCGGACTGGAAATC
>OMRN01000221.1 GCA_900313265.1 uncultured Lachnospiraceae bacterium
GATTATCCGCAGTCTCATTTTTCATAAATTTTAAGAATAACGATACCAGCCGACACCCTGTGCCCATAAGAAGAACACTTTGTGGAAGGCTGCGATGAAAAGAAGGAGTGAAACGGCAATGCGGTAGCGCCCTTTTTTTATTTCCTCCGTGACATCATAAAACATGCTTCCCCCTGCCCAGATAAAGAAACACATCGTTCCGAATAAGGACCGTTCGGGTACGTGTGGGGATAAGGCAAGTCCCAGATAGGAAACAATCCCTGCCAGAAGAAGAATCACGACAGATAACGGCGGCATTTTCTTCAAAACCGTCCGGTAAAGAATATAGCATAAAAGCGTAAATAAAATCACAGGCAGCAGCGATGCGAATGCGCCCTGCATGTAATCCACCACTCTTTTGCACAAATCCAGTTTCCAGCTTCCCAGCGTTACGATATCCTGATTTCTCACGGAATTCCCGGGTGAAAGAATCAGTACGGCAGAACCTGCTCCAAGACCGGTCAGTCCGCTGATCATCCAGGGCAGAATCTTTTTATTCACTTTTACGTAAATCAGCGTGGAAGCAAGGCAGATTAAGAAAAGCGTCGGACCGATATTTTCATTGGTCCAGCCGGATAAAATGCCCCAGAAAAGCAGAAGAACGGTTTTTAAAATCAGCATGGCGGCCGGCTCTTTCGTATTCGTTTTTAAAGAATCGGCATTTCCGTTCTTATCCTGAACCGTACCGGATTTCTTCAAATCTTCTGCCGACAGATTTTGAATGGATTTTAAATACATGGCAGCTATCGGAAACGAAAGCATTGTCATATACAGATAATTCACCGTTCCGGACTGCCAGAACAGTGTATCCAGAATATTCGGATTGAACGCGATTAATGCCCCCGCCGTTAAAAGCGTCTGCCAGGAGTTCCACTTCTTTGCATTCGCGGCAAGGAAAACAGAGAGCGCGGCAAACACAAATGTATTTAAGAAATTGCAGACCGGATCTCCGAGCCAGAGCAGAAGCTGCAAAAGGGAATGTGCCACACTTCTTCCGCCCCAGTTAAAGTAATGCCAGATCTGACTTTGGATGATATCCGCAACACTGTCAACCGGTTCTCCGTTTACCAGATTCGTGGAATACCAAAGATCATCCTGCATAAAAACAACAACCCGGTTGCACATAAAAAGAAGGATAAGCAGCATGACCATAAGTACTATGGCCACAATGCTTAACCAGACCTTTTTGCTGCTATTCGTTTCTTTCGGCTGTTGTTGCATAAACACGCCTTTCTTCTTTACTTTTTGGAAGAAGACTTTCCTGATTTGTCAATCGGCTTTGCGCCGGCCGTTTCCTGCAGTTTGTCCACTGCGCGTTTGAAGATATTTTTCTTCTTGGGAGGCGGAAGTTCCACTTTTCCGTGAATATTCTTCACATCCTGAATATACATGCCGCTGATAACGGCCTTGACTTCCTTCTTGACGGGAATGGAATCAAAAATCTTTTCATCGGCGATAAAGGTCATAATCTGCGGGCCGATTTTTGCCTTAACAACGGGCACCTTCATCATACGGCTCATCTTCGGCGCCTGATCCATTACCGACTGCGGAAAACCGGCATCTTTAAAACGGACTTTCTTTTTATCGATAATCAGCATGGAAACCGTCTGCCGGTTCTGCTGTAAGAAAGCGTCCTGTTCCGCCTGCTTCTTCTGCATTTTCTTTCCCATGAAATACAGCACGATAATGGCTGCAATCATGATTACACAAAGCACAATTCCCACAATCATGGCCGGTGTAACGGTAAATAAAACAAATGTCTGCATTCCCTGTCCTTCTTTCTTTATCAAACGATACGGATCGTATAAACACTCTTTAAAAACTTAACGAAAACCATTGTAACAAAATTCGCCTTACTTCACAAGCACCAGAATGCGCACCGATGCATCCGAGAGAACCTCATCTCCTCCGAGGAGCAGGTAATCAAGATGAATCTCCGCCTCCGACGGCTTTTTTTCTACGGAAACCCTCTTACAGTAAATATCAAACATCAGATTTCCCATCGGTGTTTCATACACGGTTCCGGTACGTTCATCCTCTATAAATAGCATTTCCGAACGGATAAATCCGTCTTTTTTTATTTCTGCCTCAAACCCTCCGGTCCGTTCTCTTCTTCGAACCGTCAGACACACCGGAACCGCGTCTTCTCCTTCGGAAATAATCTCCGTATAGGTAATGACATCCTTATCCGGGCTGCTTTCCCAGAAACCGTGCGAACGGCTCTCGGTTTTTTCCTCGGTTCCGTCCTGTATAATTCTGCTGCCGATCAGGATAACGGCAGGTCTTTTTATGATTTCTTTTTCACTCATCCCTTGGCAATATCCTCTCTGGATATCCACTCCGTAGCAAAAACCGCGGCGGTTTTTCTTCTCTCCGCCAGTTTCGCTGCCGCCTTTTCGGCCGTTATTCGATCCGCAAAAATACCGAAAACCGACGGTCCGCTTCCGCTCATCATGGCGCCCATGGCACCGAGCTGCTTCAATTCTTCCTTAATTTCGTCAATCTCCGGATATTTCGTCACGCTTACCCGCTCAAGTACATTCCCCATAAGAGAAACGCAGCCTTTTAAATCTCCCTCACCGACGGCTTTCATCTGCGCATCGATATCCGGATGATACGAAAGAGTATCGGCATGAAGATTTTCGTATACATATTTCGTGGATACGTCAAAATCCGGTTTGATGATGACCGTTGCCGTTCCCGCCAGGGATTCCCCAATCAGGGTTAATTTCTCTCCGATTCCCTCGGCAAGGCAGGTTCCTCCGACAATACAGTAAGGAACATCCGCTCCGATTGTTACTCCGGTTTTGCAAAGTTCTTCCGTCGAAAGACCAAGACCGTATATTTCACTGATTCCTTTTATAACGCAGGCGGCATCACTGCTTCCGCCCGCCAGACCGGCTGCCATGGGGATTTTTTTCTTCAGTGTCATGGACAGTCCGCCCGGAAGATCATAACACTCCCACATCTTCTTCGCGGCTTTCACCATCAGATTGTGTTCGTCCGTCGGAAGAAGATGATTGTCTGTCCGAAGGGTAATCTCCCCCCGTTTATCCGTTTTTTCAAATGTGACGGTATCGTAAATTCCAACGGTCTGCATAATCATGCGAAGTTCGTGATAGCCGTCCTCTCTTCTTCTTAACACATCCAGTCCCAGATTTATTTTGGCATACGCCTTTTTTTCATAAATCATTTCCGCCATGTTCTCTTTTCTCCAAGCCGTTATATCAAAACCTTACCGTCTTTTTTCCGGTTTTCCCTTCAGCCGTCCACACAGCCGATTAATTCCCTTACGGTTTCGGTTCCGGTTCTTTCAAGATACTGTTCGATTCCGTCCACAACTTCAACCGTGGCATACGGATTGACAAAATTCACCGCTCCCACACTGACTGCCGTGGCACCTGCCATGATAAATTCCAGCGCATCCTCCGCCGTGGCGATTCCGCCCATTCCGATGATTGGGATTTTCACTGCCTTTGCACACTGATATACCATTCTTACCGCAACCGGACGGATAGCCGGACCGGAAAGACCGCCCGTTTTATTGGCCAGAACAAATTTCCGGCGGTTGATATCGATTTTCATTCCCGTAATGGTATTGATTAAGGAAATCGCATCGGCACCCGCCTCTTCCGCTGCCTTTGCCATCTCGGTAATATCCGTCACATTCGGACTTAATTTCATAATCACCGGCTGACGTGCCTTCTTCTTAATCTCTTTTGTAATATTCGAAAGCGCATCCGCCTTCTGGCCGAATGCGATGGCTCCTTCTTTTACATTCGGGCAGGATACGTTAATTTCAAGCATCGAAACGGAAGTGTCACCCAGTTTTTCCACCACCGTCAGATAGTCTTCCACGGTTTTTCCGCAGACATTCACGATAACCGGAACTTCGAAATTTTTCAAAAATTCCAGATCTCTTTTTATAAATACATCCACCCCCGGATTCTGAAGACCGATGGCATTTAACATCCCGCTCGGTGTCTCCGTAACTCTCGGTGTCGGATTCCCTTCCCAGGGCACACTGGCCACGCCCTTGGTGACAATGGCTCCGAGACGGTTTAAATCGACAAACTCCGTATATTCCATTCCGGAACCGAATGTCCCTGATGCCGTCATGACGGGATTTTTCAGTTCCACACCTGCAATTGTAACTTTTGTATCCATTTATGCTTCTCCGTTTGATCTGATGATTTTTGTGTTCCGTTACTTAATGATTATCCCTTATGAGCTTTTCCCGGGAACGTTTTCTAAGTCTTTTTTTAATCCTCTGTCCTTAAATTTCAACATCCGAGGCGTCAAAAACCGGCCCTTCCGTACAGATTCTGGCATTGTTCACATGAGAATGCTCATCCTTTTTCACGGTTTTGCATACACATCCGAGACAGGCTCCCACTCCGCAGGCCATCCGTTCCTCTAAGGAAATAAAGGCGGTAATATGATTTTCTTCGGCATATTTCTTTATTGCACGAAGCATCGGCATCGGTCCGCAGGCCATAATCACATCGGGAGTAAAATCCCTTTCTTTTAATGCACCAAGTACATTTCCCTTATGTCCCTCGCTTCCGTCTTCCGTCGCAATGACAACCTCGCCGAAAGGCTTAAATTCATCCGCTAAGAAAAGATTCGCATCCCTGTATCCTAAGTAAATCTCTGTCCGGTCGCTTATTCCCTTAAGCTGCCCGGCCGTATAAAGCATCGGAGGAATTCCGATTCCGCCGCCCATAACCGCGACCTTTTTTCCCTTCGCCTCATCAAGCGGAAAACCGTTTCCCAAAGGACCTAAAACATCCACCTGATCTCCCTCTTTCAAGACAGATAAAAGTGCGGTCCCTTCTCCCGCGATCCGGTACACAAAACGGATGATTCCTTCCGACCCCGCCTCGCAGATACTGATCGGGCGCATTAAAAGATGTGCATCCGACGGCGGATAAATACCCGCAAACTGTCCGGGAAGACAGTCCGTGGCCAGACCGGATTTAACCCGTAAATCATAAATATCCTTTGCAATTTCTTTTTGTAAAACGACCGTTGCCGTTTCCTTCCTTTTTCCTGCCATATATCCTTCTTTCCGACATGTTTTGTCCGTTTTTTCGCTATGAATCCGCAAAAACA
>OMRN01000222.1 GCA_900313265.1 uncultured Lachnospiraceae bacterium
TATTGCCGTCCGGGCACCGCTTATGCTTGCTTTTTCGATTGTCATGGCAATTATCATGGGCGGAAAACTGGCACTTGCCTTTGTCATAATCGTTCCGTTTCTGACATTCGGACTGATTCTGATTGCGGTTTTTGCCATGCCTTCTTTTAAGAAAGTTTTCAAAAGATACGATAAATTAAACGAATCCGTGGAAGAGAATGTCCGCGGTATGCGTGTTGTCAAGGGATTCTCCAGAGAGGAATACGAAAAAGAGAAATTCTTTCATGCCTCCGACAGCATCCGCAAAGAGTTTACGAGGGCGGAAAAAATCGTTTCGTTAAACGCACCGCTGATGCAGTTTTGTTTAAACTTCAACATGATTTTTGTTCTTTACATCGGCGCAAAACTGGCGATTTCCAGTCAGGGAACCGTGGTGGACGTCGGACAGGTTTCCGCAATGCTGACGTACGGTGTTCAGGTGCTGTTAAACTTAATGATGCTTTCGATGATTTTTGTCATGGTGACGATGTCTGCCGAAAGCGCAAGACGTATCGGGGAAGTGTATGCCGAAGTGCCGGACATGAAGGAAATAAAAGATCCCGTAAAGGAAGTCAAAGACGGCTCGATTATGTTTACGGACGTGTCTTTCAAGTACTCCGAAGAAGCAAAGCAGTATGCGCTTTTTGATATCGATTTAACCATTCCGAGCGGTGCCACCGTCGGAATTTTAGGAAGCACGGGTTCGAGTAAATCCTCGCTGGTACAGCTGATTCCGCGTCTTTACGATGCACAGGAAGGAATCATTAAAGTCGGCGGCGTGGATGTGAAAAATTACGACCTTGAAGTTCTCCGCGACAACGTGGCTATGGTGCTTCAGAAAAATGTTTTATTCTCCGGAACCATAAAAGAGAATCTGCAATGGGGAAATCCCAATGCAACGAACGAAGAAATCATCGAAGCCTGCAAAATGGCCTGCGCCGATGAATTCATCGAGCAGATGCCTGAGAAATACGATACCTTTATCGAGCAGGGCGGAACGAATGTCTCCGGCGGTCAGAAACAGCGTCTGTGTATTGCCAGGGCGCTTTTAAAGAAACCGAAGATTCTGATTCTGGACGATTCCACTTCCGCGGTGGATACCAAAACCGATGCAAAAATCCGGGAAGCGTTTGCAAACTATATTCCCGATACGACCAAGATTATCATTGCACAGCGTGTTGCCAGTGTGGAAAGTGCGGACATGATTATTGTTATGAATAACGGAAGCATCGAAGCAAAGGGCACACATAAAGAGCTCATGGAAACAAGTGAAATTTACCGTGAGATTTACGAATCCCAGACGATGGGAGGTGAGGAATAATGCCACGTCCCGTAAAAGGCGATATTAACGCAAAACCCGCAAAACTGAATTTTAAAGTACTGGGCAGAATTATAGGTTCCGTTTTTAAAGCCTATCCTGCCGGAATGGTTATTATCATTCTGACCATTCTCATGGCCGGTGCGGCAGCGGTTATTCCGGATCTGTTTATCCAGAAAATTGTTGCGCTGATTAAGACATTCAGCATATCCGGTGACTGGGCGGCAGCGCAGCCCGAGGCCCTGAAGAATGTCATATTCTTAGTAATTATCTATTCCATCGCCATCATCGGAGTGCTCGTACAGTCCCAGGTGGGTGCGGTTGTAACCCAGGGGTACTTAAATAAAATGCGTAATCAGATGTTCCGCAAAATGCAGAACCTTCCGATTAAGTTTTTTGACACCCATAAAACCGGCGATATCATGAGTTATTACACGAACGATATCGACACCCTGCGCCAGCTGGTTTCCCAGGGTCTGCCGACCTTAATCCGCTGCGGCATTATCGTTATCGGCGTTTTCATTATCATGCTTTATTTCAGCCTGTGGATGACGCTTGTGGTAATCGGCGGAATTGTCTTAATGACATTTGCGACTAAAGTTTTAAGCGGCGGTTCGGCAAAATATTTTGTCAGACAGCAGCAGGCACTCGGCAGGGAAGAAGGCTTCGTACAGGAGCATATGAACGGACAGAAAGTCGTTAAGGTTTTCAATCACGAGCAAAAGACCATCGAGGAATTCGATACATTAAACGAACAGCTTTATTCCGATGCGTTCAAGGCCAATGCCTATGCAAACGCACTCGGCCCCATTATCGGAAACATCGGCAACATCCTTTATGTCGTTGTGGCAATCGCAGGCGGTGCGATGTTAATTCTGGGGGTCAAAAATGTATCCCTATCCGACATCATTCTGCCGATGATTACCGGACAGCCGGGCGGACTGCCTTTGGATATTTCCACGGTTATTCCGTTCCTTAACATGACCAAGCAGTTTACCGGAAACTTAAACCAGTTTACGCAGCAGATTAACATGGTCGTCATGGCGATGGCCGGCGGTGAGAGAATTTTTGAAATGATGGATGCCGAGCCCGAACCCGACGACGGATACGTGACACTGGTCAATGCGATAATCGATGAAAACGGCAATATTACCGAAACCAAAGAACATACCGGTGTTTGGGCATGGAAGCATCCGCACGGAGACGGCACGCTTACCTATACGAAACTCGAGGGCGATGTAAGGCTCTTTGACGTCGACTTCGAATACGAGAAAGGGCATCAGGTTCTTTACGATGTTTCGGTATATGCAAAGCCCGGTCAGAAGGTTGCTTTTGTCGGTGCAACCGGTGCCGGAAAAACGACGATTACGAACTTAATCAACCGGTTTTATGATATTGCGGACGGAAAAATCCGCTACGACGGCATCAACATCAACAAGATTAAGAAATCGGATTTAAGGCGGTCACTCGGCATCGTACTCCAGGAAACCAACCTCTTTACGGGAACGGTTATGGAGAATATCCGCTACGGAAACTTAGATGCCACGGATGAGGAGTGCATGAACGCTGCAGCACTTGCGGGCGCCGATGATTTCATCCGCCGTCTTCCGGAAGGTTATGATACGATGCTTACCAATAACGGTGCGAATCTTTCCCAGGGTCAGCGGCAGTTAATTGCGATTGCACGTGCGGCTGTTGCAGATCCGCCGGTTATGATTCTTGATGAAGCAACATCCTCGATTGATACACATACGGAGGCAATCGTTCAGCGCGGTATGGACAAACTGATGGAGGGAAGAACGGTTTTTGTTATCGCACACAGGCTTTCCACGGTTAAGAATTCCAATGTCATTATGGTTCTTGACCACGGTCATATCATCGAGAAAGGAAATCATAAGGAGCTGATTGCCGAAAAGGGAACGTATTATCAGCTTTACACGGGGGCGTTTGAATTAGAGTAGGACTATACGGTGCCAGGCACTTTTGGGGCAAAAGTGCCTGGCACCGGAACGAAGAAGAGGGGGATAACGGTATGGCAAGATGGATAATGGTTGTGGATGACGACATGGCGAACCTGCAGATGGCGGGAACGATTCTGTCCAAAAACAATATGCGTGTGACTGCTTTAAAATCCGGGCAGGCACTGCTTAATTATATTACGGAGCACGGTGCTCCCGATTTGATTCTTCTTGATATCATGATGCCGGAAATGGACGGTTTCGAAACCCTGAAAAATCTTCGTAAACTCGAAAAAAGCAAGGGCCTGTCCGAAACACCGGTAATTTTCCTCACCGCAGACGAAAAAACAGGAACCGAGAGCAAGGGCTTTGAGGTCGGCGTTTCCGATTTCATCAGAAAGCCTTTTAATCCCGAAGTGCTGCTTCGCCGAATCGACAATGTCATTTCGATGCAGAAGGAGATGGACAGCTTAAAGAACGAAGCGACCATTGACAAACTGACCGGTTTCTTAAATAAAGCTGCCACGAATTCCAAACTTACACAGGTCTGTCTTCTTGGCGTCGGTACGCTTATGATGATTGACCTTGATTCTTTCAAACTCGTCAATGACCTTTACGGGCATGAGATGGGCGATAAAGTGCTCATTGCTTTTGCGAACATCATCCGGGAAACACTCCCGAAAGGAAGCACATACGGACGAATCGGCGGTGACGAGTTTGTGGCATTTTCGTTCGGCACACAGGATGAGTCGGAAGTGGCGAATCTGACGGCACTTTTAAACAAACGTCTCGTGGAAGCCGCGAAGGAGATGATGGGAGAGGATATGCAGATTCCTCTCGGAACTTCCGTCGGTGCGGTGTTTGTTCCGAAGCACGGGAATGATTATGCTTCGCTTTTAAAAGTGGCGGACAAGTGCCTTTACAATGTCAAGAAAAACGGAAAACACGGCTACAGCCTTTATTCCCTTGATGCGCTTTCGGATCAGGACGGGAATT
This sequence comes from uncultured Lachnospiraceae bacterium, assembly GCA_900313265.1. Taxonomy (GTDB): domain Bacteria; phylum Bacillota; class Clostridia; order Lachnospirales; family Lachnospiraceae; genus UBA3766. Next base: position 4,291 of record OMRN01000222.1, read on the forward strand.
CATCGTCCCTGAATCTTGGTTCCTTAGACGAAATTCTTTCGGAAAGAAATATTACCAATGTGGCACTGCAGCTGGATATGGATGCTTTTACGAATGTATACCGCTATGCCACCAGATATTTCATCCGTTATAATGTCAGCTCGTGTAAAATTCTCTTTACCGTCGAGCGGCCGGAGGGAATGGAGGAAGAAGAATACCGGAATTATTGTGACGATTTCGGAAATCATATCCGCGAATCGCTCCGCAAATCAGACATGCTTACCCGCTGCCGATATAACCAGTATTTTGTACTGGTTACCGACGTTCGGGAGGAATTTGTGGACCGTATCGTCGCTTCCATTATCGATTCCTTCCGCCAAAATCGTCAAAATGCACCGGGGATTACTTATGAAAGCGATTTTTCACGAAATGAAGGAGCGGCGGCACTGGATAAACAAAATGCCACGATTGCGGTTGTGGATGATGACGAAATTGTTCTTGATGCAGTCGAAAACGCATTAAACGAATACGGACTGAAAATTGTGACATTTAAAAGCGGCGAAGATTTTATGGAATACGTCAATACGGTGGAACGGGTGCCGGATTTAATCCTTCTTGATATTATGATGCCCGGAACGGACGGTTTTGAGGTCGTTCGCAAAATCAGGGATATCGGAGGAGACATTGCCAGAGTGCCGGTTGTTTTTCTGACCGCCGATGTGGACGAGGAAACCGAGAGCAAAGGACTGCAAATGGGAGCGCTGGATTTTATCCGGAAACCGATTATAGCGGAAGTGCTTCGCGTTCGTGTCAATCATATTCTCGAGCTTTCCGTTTTGCGCAAACGTTACAGAGGGAAAAAATCATAATTCATAAAAAGTATAGCGGGGACAAAACATTCGTAAGGGGGGTCTTATGAATCTGAAGTCGAAAAACGAGCTGATACAGACTTCTCAGCTTATCATTCTTCTTTTCTACACGATTTTTGTGGGAATGCATATCGGAATTACCTTTCTGTTCGGCTGGGACAAATGGATTCTGCTGCCGGTTCTTGCAGCACTTGTTGTATCGTGGGCATTTTATATCGGATCGGTTTTCAAACCGAAACAGCGTCTGTGGCTTATCGCCTCTTTCATGATGGTTACGTATTTTATATACGGAACGCATACCAGCAGTACCTATGATCTGGCCATCGTTATGGCGTGCATAATGGTTCTTTTTATCACAACGGGGATGAAGGGGACCATCCTTCTTTGCTTAATCACCTATTATATTACAATGACATACGATCTCGTTCATCTGATAACGGACGGGGAAACCGTGTTTGATTCGATGCTGATTGCCCGTACCGTCATGCATTATTTTGTCATGGCCATGATTACCTGGTTTTCCGTTAATGCGGTAAACAAGTGGAATCAGGTGATGGATGCTTCGAAAGAAGAAATCGCGGTTCTCCAGGATTCCACGGAGAGACTGAACGATTTTCTGGCTAACGTTTCCCACGAAATACGGACACCGGTGAATGCCATTATCGGATTATCGGGAATCTGCATCGACAAGGAAAAAGACCCCGAAATCGAGAAAGAGCTGATCGCTGTGCGCACGGCCGGAAGAAAGGTTGCGAATCAGATTGACGATATTCTCGATTATACCGAAATCGACCGGAAAAGTGCCGTTAAAAACAGCGAGGATTACATGATGTCCTCGATGATGAACGATATCATGCCGGACTTACGAGCCATGATGAAAGATGAAGTGGAACTGGTAATCGACATTGACAGCCGGATTCCGTCCGTTATGAATACGGATGTGGTGAAACTGAAGAAAATCATTAAGGCCCTCGTTTCAAACGGGATGAAATACACGAAAGAGGGCGGTGTATATCTGAAAATCTCTTCAGAGACACAACCCTACGGAGTGAATTTAATCATTGAGGTTTCGGATACCGGTATCGGAATGTCCGAAGAGGAACTCGAACGTGTGAAGGAAGGTTTCTTTCAGTCGGATTCCGGCAGAGCGAGAAGTGCGAACGGACTGGGACTCGGACTTTCCATTGTTGCCGGATTCGTAGAACTTTTAGGCGGGTTTATGACCATGGAAAGCAGTGAGGGAGAGGGAACCACGATTCGCGTCAGCCTCCCCCAGAAGGTTGTGGATGAGTCCTGCTGCCTGTCCGTTTCCGCCGAAGGCAAAGTCGTGCTTGCCTCCTATATGCATTTCGATAATCTCAACAATCCCGTTGTAAGGGAGTTTTACAACTATCAGGCACTTACCATGTCGAAGGGTCTCGGAGTCGAAATTGTCAGAATCGATAATCACAATCAGCTTTTGAAAGCGGAGAAAGAGGGAATTATTACCCATCTTTTCGTCGGTGTGGCCGAATATGCATCGGACTGGGAACTTTTGGAAAAGATGGCAAAAAATATGAAGGTCATTCTTCTCGGAGGAATTCCGGAGATGCTTTCGGATCATTCACGCTTGATTCTTATGGAGCGACCTTTCTATGCGTTTCCGGTTGTAACGCTGATTAATTCCGGAGATGAAAGAGAAGGCAGAGGAAGCAGAGTAATGAAGCTGTACGGTGTGCATGCGCTTGTGGTAGATGACGAGCCCATGAATATCGTGGTGGCAAAGAGTATTTTCAAACGATATGAAATGGAAGTTGACAGTGCCGTTTCCGGACGCGAAGCGGTTGAGTGCTGCAGGAAAAAGAACTATGATGTGATTTTTATGGATCATATGATGAGCGGTATGGACGGTGTGGAGGCAATGAAGAAAATCCGTTCGGACGCAAAAGGCATCAATCACGATACACCCATGGTTGCGCTGACGGCCAATACCATGAGTTCGGCAAAGCAGATGTTTTATACGGAAGGATTCGAAGGTTTCGTATCCAAACCCATTGAAACAGAAGAACTCGAAAGGGTGCTTAAAAAGGTTCTTCCGAAGAATATGTTTACTTTTGCGGATGATTATGCAAAAAGGGAGGAAAGGACACAAAGCGACACGACGGAGAATACCGTCACGGGTTTTGCCCGTGTGAAGGAAGAATTAAAGAAAAACGGAGTAAATACGGAAGAGGCTTTACAATTCTTAGGCGGAGAGGATGAATTATACGAGCACCTGCTTGAACAGTTTGCCACCGGTGTTCCGGAGAGAGTGAAGAATCTGGATTTCTTCCTTGAACAGAAGGATTTCAGAAACTATGAGGTTTTAATTCATTCAACAAAGAGCAATACAAAAATGATCGGCTTTTCGGATATTTCCGAAGAAGCAAGGAAACTTGAAGAGGCCGCACATGAAAAGAATGAGGAATACATTCTTGCAAATCACGAAAAAGTGACGGAAATGTGCAAAGATGCGGCAGCCCTGATTTCTTCCCTGCTTGGGCTTAAGGATGTTCCCGCGGAAGACTCCGGGAAAGAAGAAGTTCTTGAGTTTGCGGCATCGGGAGATGATGAGGTTACGGAATTCCCCGTACCGGCCGGGGAGGGCGATGTCATCGAATTCAGCCCTGAAGGAGGTGATCCGTCATGATTCGCAAAATTCACAATTACTTTTATAATGATGAACTGGACATCCGGCGAAGGCTTTACACTCTGAGCGGCTTCATGACCTTATTTATTCTGATGGTTTTGGCAGCGGAAGTTTTGATTTTTACCCGCAGTATCGAACAGTTTGCCCCTATATTCGGGATTATGGTAATCCATGCCCTTATCGGTGTCACCACCTTAAGGACCAGGCGGATTAAGACCGGAGCGGTTTTATCGAATATTCTGATGTGCTTTGTTTTCTATCCGTTTGTTTTTATACATGGCGGCGGTGTGGAAGGCAGCGGTCCGATCTGGTTTATTTTTAATATTTTTATGATTAATATGGTCCTGGACGGGGTGTTAAGGTCTGTATTCTGCGTGCTGGAGATTCTTCTGACAATTGCGGGATATGTGATTTCTTTCTTTTTACCGGACCTGATTACACCGGTTTCCGGAGCGATGTTTTACATCATCGATATTACAACCCTGATTCTGGTTGCCACGGATGTTGCCATTGTAATCAGTATGGAAAACCGGCTTAATATGCTGCAGATGGAGAAAATGAAAGAGCAGGGCGAGGAGATTCAGGGTCTGGTTGCTTCCCAGAATAAATTCTTCTCGAGCATGTCTCATGAAATCCGGACACCGATTAATACGATTATCGGCTTAAACGAAATGATTTTAAGAGAGAATATCAGTGATGAAATCGCGGAAAATGCAATCAATATCCGCTCTGCCGGAAAGATGCTTCTTAACACCATCAACGATATTCTCGATATGTCCAAGTTCCAGAGCGGGGATATGACGCTTCTTGAGGAAGAATACGAAACAGGCAGCATGCTTTCGGATATTGTCGGCATGATGTGGCTTCGCTCGAAAGAGAAAAATCTGGATTTTACGATTGACGTATCGCCCGATGTTCCCGCAAAACTCAAAGGCGATGAAGTAAGAATCAAGCAGATTCTGACGAATATTCTCAATAATGCCATTAAGTACACGAAGGAAGGATATGTAAAACTTTTCGTGGAATGTGAGAAAAAGGAAGACCGGACCGTAACCATGATTTATACGGTCAAAGATTCCGGCATGGGAATCAAGAAAGAGGACATTCCCTATCTTTTTACGGCATTCAAGCGTGTGGATGAAAGCAACACGAAGCATATTGAGGGAACGGGACTGGGGCTTTCCATTGTCAAGCAGTTCGTTGATTTGATGGGCGGAACCGTAACCGTCAATTCCGTTTATACAAAAGGTTCGGCCTTTGTGGTCGAAATTCCGCAGAAGATGGTTTCGGATGAGGAAATCGGGGAATACAATTACGAAAAACGTCACAAACTCGAAAAGAGACCCGAATATAAGAAGCATTTCGAGGCACCGGAAGCGAAACTCCTTGTCGTGGACGACAATGATTCGAACCTTCTTGTCGTGACCAAGCTTCTTCGTGATACCAAAATGCAGATTGATACCGCAAAGAACGGACAGGAGGCGCTTGAGAGGACACTGGAGAAGCCGTATGATCTGATTTTTATGGATCATTTAATGCCGGAGATGGACGGAATCGAGGCCTTCCATGCCATCCGGAACCAGGTCGGCGGACGAAACAGGGAGACGAATATCGTCATTTTAACCGCCAATGCCGGTGCGGAGAACCGGAAACTGTATGCAACGGCCGGTTTTAACGGCTATCTGGTAAAACCGGTGACCGGTGAAGATCTTGAGGCGGAGGTTTACCGGCAGATTCCGAGGAATTTAATCAAGGTACTTGACGATACGGGTATGGAAAGTTCGGAGACGATTTCCTGGCTTAACGAAACCAGAAAGAAGAGAAGGATTGTAATAACAACCGAAAGCACCTGTGATCTGCCGAAGAAACTGATTGATAAATATAATATCGTTGTCTTTGCGTATAAGGTTAAAACCGATGAAGGAATTTTCCGTGACGGAATCGAGATTGATACGCCGGGGCTTTTGCGCTATATGGAAGATGCGACAAAGGCGGTTAATCCGGTACCACCGAGCGTTGAAGAATACGAGAATTTCTTTGCGGGCGTTTTGGCTAATGCGAACAATGTCATTCATTTGTCCTTATCTTCCGAATTCGAAACCGGTTCCTTCCGTATTGCGAAGGAAGCGGCCGGCGCATTCGATCGTGTGACCATTGTTGACAGCAGGCACATGTCATGCAGCCAGGGTATGATGGCGATTATGGCAGCCCGTATGGCAGAAGCCGGAATGGGAGTCGGAGAGATTGTGCCTGCCCTTGAAACAAGGCTTTACAGCCGTATTCATGCCAGCTTTATGCTTGATAATTTAAGTTATCTGGCAAGATCCGGACAAATCTCAAAAGGCTATGCAAGATTTATGAATGCATTAATGCTTCACCCGATTTCGATTATGAAGAAGGGAAAAATCGTTTCAA
>OMRN01000224.1 GCA_900313265.1 uncultured Lachnospiraceae bacterium
ATTCAAGAATACTTTTCATAGGACCATTATACATTCCAATACTGAAAAAGTGAAGTTTTCATTGACAGTTTTTTTCTTTCCACCTAAGATTATATTGTGTTTTCGAATGTGAATTTGCTTTTTCCCATACAAAATATGGGGCTTTATTCAAACCCACGACGGAAGCAGCCTCACCTGCGATACATAAAATGTCCACGTGGCGAGCAATAAAATACCTTTTGATTCCGGAATTATTTGATTACCGGATCATATGCGAAACAGGTCAGTCCTCTCGTTCATGACGAAAAAATAAGAATATAAACAACCGACGAAATATCACCCGGATAATTTATGACAGAAAATACAAAACCATCACACAAAAAGAAACCGTCTTCCGAGCCCGACTACCGCGACCGGAGGCACGCACGCCGCGTAGAACGTGCGGAAAAGGCATACAGCCGGACGATTGAAAACCGGAAAAGAGAACGGAAAAAAAGAGAAGAATTCTTAGCCCGTAACGACGAACGTCTTGCCAAGGTCAGAAAGAACAACGACGAAGGCTTGCGAAAAGAACGTATTCGTACGGATGCAAGGCTGGCAAGAAGGAAACAGGCGCGTGAAAGGCGTGAAGAAGCGATTGAAAAAAGACTGGCGGCAAACCGTGAATCGGTCGACCGTTTAAGAGCAAACCACCGCCGGAAAGTTACCGAACAGCGCCGGAAAAGCGATGAACGATACGAGGAATTTGCCCGGAAAAGAGATGACCGGGCGCTTCGCAGGCTTGAGCAAATCCGGGCCGATGAGAAAGACCGGATTGCACAGAAAATATTCAATACGATTATTATCATCGGCATCCTGGATATGGTCGTATTAATGGGGATTGAGATTTTTGTGCCCGGTTCCACCCTGAAGCGCTACGAAATCATCGATGATACCATTCGCGATTCCTTTATCAAACCCAAAGATCCTTCTCCCACACTTTCCGTTACGGAAGAACAGTATCTGTGGGACTGTCTGATGGAACATTTTGACGGAAACGAAATCCCGGTACTCGGAATCATGTGCAATCTGTATTCCGAATCCGAAATCCGATCGAACAACCTCGAAAATTTAAATAACCAGAACTGGACCATCTCCGATGTGGACTATACGGAAAAGGTAAACCGCCTCATCATTTCAAAACAGGATTTTATCAAATCCAAATACAAACAGGAGACCAGCGGATATTTAAACGATGACAATGTATGGAGGAATAAAGACGGAGGCTACGGCTATGCGCAGTACACCTCTTCCGACAAAAAGGAAGCCCTCTATGAATTTGCCGCCGCGTGGTACGATAAAGGCGGCCCCGGCGAGGGATACCGGTTCGACATCGCAAACCCCGAAATGCAGGCCAACTTCATCATCTACCTTCTGAACAACGATTATAAAAATATCGACAAGAACATCCGGAACAGCAAAACCATCGTCGATGCCTGTTATGTATGGCTGAAAAAATATGAAATCCCGTACGATCCGTACAAAGACGGGTATTATACCCTGGCCTTCAAGCGTGCCGAATGTGCGGACATGATCCGCGAACACTGTACAGGCGATAAGGGAGACATTCCGAGAAACGAAGATCCGACACATACGCCGGAAGCTAAGAACTAACGAAATGGGTGCCTGTCACTTTTGTTTCAAAAGTGACAGGCACCCATTAAATTTTTAATAAAAGATATGATTTCCGATCCGTATTCCTTCCATCCCCTCAAGCGGGGTTCTGAAATACAGGCAGTTTCCGACGTTGCTCGCTCCGCCCATTGCCTGATCGGCAGCGGAATAACAGTCTCCGTTCGCCCATCCTTCCGCAAGTGCCAGACCGAGACGGCCGCTGGTTACCGGCGAGAACTGGTAAGGCTGATAGATGACTCCGGAAACCGTTCCGGGATAACGACTGCTTAACACACGGTTGATGACAACCGCACCGACCGCAAGCTTTCCGTCATACGGTTCCCCGCCCGCTTCACAGTAAATCAGGTTGGCAAGTAAAACCCGGTCCCCTTCCTCAAAAGATACTTCCGAAATATTTCTCCAGGACGCATTCCGTGCTTCCCTGGACATGGCAAGTTCCCTCTCATACTGGGCACGAAGAGCCGCAATATCTTCTTCCTGCTGCTTAATCTCCGCTTCTCTTGCCTCGATATCCGCCTGATAAGCGGCTATTTCGGCATTCGCCGTATTAATCTGTGCCTGATACTCCGCAACATAAGCCGTGGTCGTCGATATCGCATCGCTGATTCTGGCATGCTCTGCTTCAATCTGGGCCTTTAAATCCTCGAGTTCGGCCATTTCCTGTTCCATTACCGCTTCTTTGGCAATGACATCTTCCTTGGCCAGGCGGTATTTTTCAAGCATCTTGTTATCATAATCCGCCAGCATGCGAAGGTAATCGGTATTATTTAAGAACGCCGAAAAACTTGTGCTGCCGATTAAAATCGCAAGAAAAGTATCCTGAGGTGTTTCATAGGAAGCCTGGAAACGCTTCTTCATGGCCTCATACTGTTCATCCTCAATACGTCTTGCCTCCTCGATTTCCGCCAGGGTCTTTTCAATCTCGGCCTCTTTATCGGCAATTTTTCCTTCCACATCGGTTAAATTGTCGCTGGCTTCGGAAAGCTCACTATTTAAGTTATTCAGTTGTACTTTGAGATCTCCCTGCTTAATTGTCAGCTGGCCTAAATGACCTTCCTTCTGCTCTTTCCCTTCTTCGGCTTTCTTCTTTTCCTCCTCCGTCTGCTCTTTTTCTTCCTCGGCCTGTTTAATTTTTTCCAGTACATCCGAAGGAGTCGCTTTTGCTTTCAGGGCGGGAAAACTGCCGATTACGAGAATGAGCGCCATCCACAGGGCAACCGCTTTCCATTTTCTTTTCATGCGATATGCTTTCTTTTATAAACTGAGTTTAATCTCTCTGCCGCTCCGGTTATATTTTATGTAGGAAACACCGGCTGCATCGAACATCTTCTTGCTGGCGGTATTTCCCGGAGTTCCGTCATACTTGTCGCTGTCGTAGATTACCGTTTTGATTCCGGCCTGAATAATGGCTTTCGCACATTCGTTACACGGAAAAAGAGAAACATAGAGTTTTGCGCCCTCCAGATTGCCTCCGCGGTAATTTAAAATCGCGTTCAGCTCGCTGTGTGCCACGTAAGGGTACTTGGTATTTAACTCTTCCCCGTCCCTTGCCCACGGAAAAAGCTCATCCGAGCAGCCGTTCGGAAAACCGTTATATCCTACGGAAAGGATACGGTTATCCGCACCGACGATGCACGCACCGACCTGTGTATTGGGATCCTTGCTTCTCTCTCCGGAAAGAAGCGCGATTCCCATAAAATATTCATCCCATGAAATATAATTCTCTCTTTTCATCCGATTTCCTCGTAATTCCACACTTTTTTCACAAAATAGTTCTTCTTTTTCAACGAATAACGGCAGCTATATTACTTCGTGCCGAAAATTCGGTCGCCGGCATCTCCGAGACCCGGAACGATATAGGCATTTTCGTTTAAATGATCATCGAGTGAACCGATATACAGATCCACATCCGGATGAGCCTCCGTCATTTTCTTGACACCTTCCGGTGCGGCAATAATGCACATAAAATGAATTTTTTTACATCCTTTGTCCTTTAAAAGCTGAACGGCCGCAACACTGGAACCGCCGGTAGCAAGCATCGGATCCACCACAAAAACTTCTCTTTCCGAACAGTCCGCAGGCAGTTTGCAGTAATATTCCACAGGCTCATGAGTTTCGGGATCACGGTATAAACCGATGTGTCCGACTTTTGCGGTAGGAATCATGGCAAGCATTCCGTCCACCATTCCGAGACCCGCACGAAGAATGGGAATAATTGCCAGTTTCTTTCCCTTCAGTTCCTTTACGGTTGTTTTGCAGATCGGGGTTTCGATTTCAACCTCTTCCAGTTCCAGATCCCTGGTCGCCTCATAACAGATTAACATGGCGATTTCACCGATGGTGTCGCGGAAATCCTTTGTTCCGGTATCGATTCTCCTGATATAACCGATTTTATGCTGAATAAGCGGGTGATCCATTACTACAACTTTTGCCATTTTTAATTCCCTCCGTTTACATGATTATTTTTCTTTATTTTCTCTGTATAATATATACGAATCAGAGCGCCGAAAATATGGGGATATTATCCTTCGATTTTATCGATTCTTCTTTGATGTCTTTCCTC
>OMRN01000046.1 GCA_900313265.1 uncultured Lachnospiraceae bacterium
TCTTTCCATGCTGCTTGCTCTCGGAATCGGACTTGCATTCGGTCTGGTACAGGGATACTTAATCAGCTACCTGGAAATTCAGCCGTTCATAGTAACACTGGCCGGAATGTTCTTTGCCCGGGGTATGACGACAATTCTTTCAGTTAACCCGCAGAAGGTGAATACGGAAGGAACCGCAAATCTTACGGAGTTACTTTTCTCCAAGGATCCCGCACAGAGGATTTCTTTCGTACAGTTCTTAAAAGACTTAAACTTTAAAACTTTGCTGGAAGGCAAGATTAAGATTGGCTGGCTCGGCTATACCGCTCCGAACGGAAACAGAATTCCGGTTAGTATGGAGTGGGGCGTGGTGATCGCACTGCTTTGTGTAGTAGTCATCTTCTTACTTCTGAAATATCATAAACTCGGTCGTGGCTTCTATGCTATCGGCGGTAACCAGACATCCGCACTGATGCTCGGTATCAATGTGAAGAGAACCCGTTTCTTAAGCTATGTAATCTGCGGTCTCTTAAGCGGTATTGCCGGATATGTATTCTTAATGCATACCGGTGCCGGAAATGCAACCAACGCAGCAGGAATGGAAATGAACGCCATCGCGGCATCCATTATCGGAGGTACGCTTCTTACCGGTGGTGTAGGAAACGTAGTAGGTACTTTCTTCGGTGTCCTGACTCTGACAACAATCAAGAAAATCGTTGTATCGAGCGGACTCAAAGATCCATGGTGGCAGTCCATCACGACCGGCGGTATGTTATGCTTCTTTATTATCTTACAGAGTATTGTATTAAGTGTCAGAGCGAAAATCAGAGCGAAACAGAAAAAAGGTTAGGTATTACAGTGTAGTGAAAGGGGTTTAATAAAAATATGCAGATAAGGCTATGTCTGCATATTTTTATGCCCGGATTGATGAAAAAGGAGTTCATATGGGCGCAAAAGAAATCATTGAAAGCGGAAAAGCATATTTGGGAATTGAATTCGGTTCGACCAGAATCAAAGGAGTTGTAACGGATGAGGCGGGCAAAGTGCTCGCAATGGGCGGCTTCGGCTGGGAAAACAGCCTGCGTGACGGCATCTGGACCTATTCCGAAAAGGAGATTTTTGCCGGCCTTAAGACCTGCTATGTGGAAGTGGCAAAAGATATTGAAAGCAAATACGGAGTAAAGGTGAAACGCTTTGCCGGAATCGGAATCTCCGCAATGATGCACGGATATCTTGCCTTTGATGAAAACAACAGTCTGCTGGTTCCGTTCCGTACCTGGAGAAATACGATTACGGGCGAGGCGGCGGAAAAGCTTACGAAAGAATTTGATTACAATATTCCCCAGAGATGGAGCATTTCCCATCTGTATCAGGCAATGTTAAACAAAGAAGAGCATGTAAAGGATATTGCTTTCTTTACCACACTTGCGGGATTTGTTCACTGGAAACTGACCGGCAGAAAGGTACTCGGTGTGGGTGATGCATCGGGTATGTTCCCCATCGATATCGCGACGGGAAATTTTGATGAAAAAATGATTGCAAAGTTTGATGAGCTTGCAAAAGAAACCGCGCTTACAAAAGGACTGAAAGAGCTTCTTCCCGAGGTGCTGAGTGCGGGTGAAAACGCAGGTACTTTAACTGCGGAAGGTGCTGCGCTTCTGGATGAAAGCGGACTTTTGGAAGCGGGAATTCCGCTCTGTCCTCCCGAGGGTGATGCCGGAACGGGAATGGTTGCCACCAATTCCGTTAAGGTCAGAACCGGTAATATTTCCGCGGGAACCAGTGTATTTGCAATGGTTGTTCTGGAGAAGGAACTTTCGAAGGTATATCCCGAAATCGATCTGGTTACCACGCCCGACGGAGCGTTGGTCGGCATGGTGCACTGCAATAACTGTACTTCCGAGATTAATAACTGGGTTAAGATTTTTAAAGAGTTCTGTGACCTTTGCGGAATCACACCCGACATGAACAATCTCTACACAAAGCTTTATTCGGTATCCATCAGCGGCGAGCCGAACTGCGGCGGTGTGATGCTTTATAACTATCTTTCGGGAGAACCCGTAACCGGATTTGAGAAGGGTGCCCTGGTTCTGGCCAGAACGGCGGAGAACAATTTCTCTCTCGCGAATCTGATGCGCTCCAATCTGTATTCGGCGATGGCTACGTTAAAAATCGGCCTCGATCTGATGCTGAAAGAAGAGGGCGTTAAAGTGGATGAGATGTATGGCCACGGCGGATATTTTAAGACCAAGGGCGTCGGAACAACGGTTGCCGCAGCGGCAATCAACGCACCGGTCTCCGTTATGGAAACGGCTTCCGAAGGCGGTGCATGGGGCATTGCACTCCTTGCGGCGTACATGGATAAAAAGGACAGCATGAGCCTGAGTGAGTATTTGTCCGATGTGATTTTCAAGGATGCCAAATGTGAAAAATGCGAGCCCGATGCAGAGAATGTGGAAGGCTTCGACGAATATATCGAAAGATACAAAAAAGGTCTCGCGATTGAACGCACGGCTGTTGAGGTATTATAATTTCAGCGTGGCTATGATTCAGACGAGAAGGAGAAAAACATGTTAGAGGAATTAAAACAGAAGGTTTACGAAGCAAATATGCTTCTTCCGAAATACGGACTGGTTACCTTTACCTGGGGAAACGTCAGTGCCATTGACAGAGAATCGGGACTCTTTGTAATCAAGCCGAGCGGTGTGGATTACGAAGTGATGAAGCCCGAAGACATGGTGGTTGTTGATTTGAACGGAAAAGTGGTGGAAGGCAGATTAAATCCTTCTTCCGATACGCCCACACATCTGGAACTTTACAAGGGCTTTCCGCAAATCGGCGGTGTGGTACATACCCATTCCACCTATGCGACATCCTTTGCACAGTCCGGCAGAGACATTCCCTGTTACGGCACAACGCATGCGGATTATTTTTACGGAAACATTCCATGCGTAAGATGCCTTACCAAAGAAGAAATCGATGAAGCGTATGAGCTGAATACGGGCAAACTGATTGTCAGTGAGTTTGCGAGAATGGACAAGGATCCCGAAGCGGTTCCGGCGGTGCTTTGCAAGAATCACGGACCGTTTGCCTGGGGTAAGGATGCAATGAATGCAGTACATAATGCGGTTGTTCTCGAAGAGGTTGCGAAGATGGCGCTCTTTACCGAACAGATTAATAAAGATGTGAAACCCGCACCGCAGGAGCTGCAGGATAAACATTATTTCAGAAAGCACGGAGCGAATGCTTATTACGGACAGAAGTAAGCTTCACATGGAAACTGCCGGCAACGGTATGTAAGAATGCGTCGGGAAGGGAATGGAATATGTACTATATCGGAGTCGATTTGGGGACATCTGCCGTCAAACTCATTTTAACGGATGCAGACGGTAAGATTGTAAACTCGGTTTCAAAAGAATATCCGCTGTATTTTCCGAATCCCGGCTGGTCCGAGCAAAAGCCGGAGGACTGGAAGGAAGCGGTTTTTGCCGGGTTAAAGGAACTGATTCGTGACTGTGATGCATCGCTTGTAAAGGGCATCAGCTTCGGCGGACAGATGCACGGACTTGTTGTTCTGGACGAAGAGGACAGGGTTATCAGACCCGCAATTCTCTGGAATGACGGAAGAACGCAGAAGGAAACCGATTACCTGAATCATGTGATCGGAAAAGATGCTTTGTCTGAAGAAACCGCGAATATCGCGTTTGCCGGATTTACGGCTCCGAAGATTCTCTGGATGAAGGAAAACGAACCGGAGAATTATGCGAAGATTAAAAAAATCATGCTTCCGAAGGATTACATTGCCTATGTTCTGACGGGCGTATTTTCGACCGATTATTCGGACGCATCGGGCATGCTTCTTCTGGATGTGAAGAATAAAAAATGGTCGAAAAAAATGTGCGAAATCTGCGGTGTCGACGAAACCATGCTCCCGAAGCTTTATGAAAGCTATGAAGTAACGGGCACGATAAAGAGTGAAATCGCAAAGGAAATCGGACTTCCGGAGAATGTAAAGGTTTGTGCGGGTGCAGGGGACAATGCGGCTGCGGCAATCGGAACGGGCATTGTCGGAGAGGGAGGATGCAATATTTCTCTCGGAACCTCGGGAACGGTTTTCATTTCTTCGAAGCAGTTCAGGGTCGATGAAAATAATGCCCTTCATTCGTTTGATCACGCGGACGGAAATTACCACCTGATGGGATGTATGCTTTCCGCGGCATCCTGCAACAAATGGTGGATGGAAGAAATTTTAAAGACAAAGGAATATGGTAAGGAGCAGGAGGCAATTGGAAAGCTTGGCGAGAACCATATCTTTTTCCTCCCTTATCTGATGGGAGAACGTTCCCCTCATAACGATCCCGATGCAAGGGGTACCTTTATCGGTCTTACGATGGATTCGACAAGAGAGGATATGACGCAGGCGGTTTTGGAGGGTGTGGCATTCGGACTTCGTGATTCGGTCGAAGTCGCAAGAAGCCTCGGAATTCCTCTTACGAAAACCAGAATTTGCGGAGGCGGTGCAAAGAGTCCGCTCTGGAGAAAAATCATTGCGAACGTGATGAATCTGGAAGTGGAACGGATTGCTTCCGAAGAAGGCCCCGGGCTCGGAGCGGCGATTCTGGCGATGGCAGGTTGCGGCGAATATGAATCGGTTGCGAAAGCGGTGGAAGCGGTCGTGGAAGTGACCGACACTGAAAAACCGGATCCGGAACTGGTAAAAAAATACGAAGAGAAGTATCAGATGTTTAAGATGATTTACCCGGCCTGTAAGCCCGTTTTTGAAAGCATAAAGTAATAAGATGTCTCGTTTATAAAGAATCAGCAGGAGAACAGACATGAACGAAACGGAACTGAAAAAAATTGCAAACGATGTCCGAATCGGTATTGTGACCGCGGTACATTCGGCGAAAGCCGGACATCCGGGCGGATCACTTTCCGCAGCGGATATTATGACATATCTGTATTTTGAAGAGATGAATATTGACCCCGCAAATCCGAAGATGGAAGACAGGGACCGTTTCGTATTGTCGAAGGGACATGTTGCACCGGCTCTTTATTCCACACTTGCCAATCGCGGGTTTTTCCCCGTGGAAGAGCTTACCACATTAAGAAAACTCGGTTCGAGATTACAGGGACATCCGTGTATGCAGGAGACGCCGGGCGTGGATATGTCCTCGGGCTCTTTGGGACAGGGATTATCTGCCGCATGCGGTATGGCGCTCTCCGCAAAACTTCAGAAGAAGGATTACAGAGTGTATGCACTCTGCGGAGATGGTGAACTGCAGGAAGGACAGATCTGGGAGGCGCTGATGTTTGCAGGTTACCGGAAGCTTGATAATCTATGTGTCATTGTTGACAA
>OMRN01000212.1 GCA_900313265.1 uncultured Lachnospiraceae bacterium
CCCGTTCGTGGAACTGGCGAAAGGTTCTTTGAATACGTTCTTAAATGCCATGACATTTCCGGATAAAACCGTTTATCCGGTTGCAAGTTGTAATGACAAAGATTTCCAGAATCTGATGCATGTTTATTTAGATGCGGTATTCCATCCGAATATCTATGTGCATCCTGAAATTTTCAAGCAGGAAGGATGGCATTATCAGCTTGCCGATAAGGATGCCGATTTGGAAATCAGCGGTGTCGTATATTCCGAAATGAAGGGCGTGTTCTCATCACCGGACGATGTGATGGACAGGCAGATTATGAATGCTCTTTTTCCGGATGTGACCTACGGTGTGGAATCGGGCGGAGATCCGGATTTTATTCCGACGCTTTCCTATGAGCAGTTTCTGGATTTTCATCAAAAATACTATCATCCGACCAACAGCTATATTTATTTATACGGCGATATGGATATGGGTGAGAAACTTGATTTTATCGATAAGGAATACTTATCCGCCTATACGAATCAGCCGGTCGATTCCGAGATTCATCTGCAAAGCGCATTTTCCGAAACGAAGGATATTGAAGTATTCCTTCCCGCGATGGAAGATGAGGAAGGTGAAGAGAAAGAAGACGGAGACGGAACCTATCTTACCTACAATACGGTGGTGGGTGAGAATCTGGATAAAGAGTTATATCTTTCCCTGAAAATTCTCGATTATGCCATCTGTTCCGCACCCGGAGCACCGCTTAAACAGGCTTTAATCGATAAAGGGATCGGAAAAGACGTATTTTCTTCCTACGAAAACGGAATCCGCCAGATGTATTTTAATTTTGTGGCGAAGGATGCATCGATTGAGAAAAAGGATGAATTTTTATCCACCATACGTGAAGTTTTATCCGACATTGTGAAGAACGGATTTAACGAAAAAGCCATCCGTGCGGCCATCAGCCGTATGGAATTCCAGTACCGTGAGGCGGATTACGGCTCCTATCCGAAGGGACTTGTATACAATTTCCTGATGCTTGACAGCTGGATTTATGATGAAACGAAACCCTTCCTGCATGTGGAAGCGGACGATACGTTTGAAAGCCTTAAGAAGAAAGTCGGAACCGGCTATTTTGAAGGCCTCGTAGAGAAATATTTTCTTGATAATCCTCACAGTGCGGTGGTAACCGGTATTCCGAAACCCGGAATGGCACTTCAAAGGGAAGAGGCGTTAAAAGAAAAATTATCGGCCTACAAGAGTAGTCTGACCGCGGAACAAATCGAAGAACTGGTTCGTCAGACAGCGGACCTTGAAAAATACCAGGAAGAGGAAGACAGCGAGGAAGCACTTGCAACGATTCCCTTGTTAAAGCGTGAGGATTTAAGAAAAGAGATTATTCCGTTTAAAGCCGAACTTTCCGAATCCGGCGGATACAAGGTGCTGTATCATGATATTTTTACAAGCGGAATCGCGTATATTATTCTTTCATTCGATGCGGAAAAATTGCCAATCAGACTTTATCCGTATTTTTCGCTTCTTAAAAGCTGCATGGGCTTAATGGATACGGCTTCCTATTCCTACGGGGATTTACATATCGAAACCGATCTTTATACCGGAATGATATCTCCGGAAACGGCTACTTATGTACGGCTTGACAGTTTACAACCCGGAATTTCCATGGATGTGAAAGTCAAGACATTAAAGGAAAATGTGCCAAAAGCATTTGAACTTACGAAGGAAATTCTGTTTACAACGAAATTGGACGATGAAAAGCGTCTTCATGAACTGATCCGGGAATTCCGTTCCAGAGCGGAATCCGCCATGATGTCAACCGGGCATGTGGTTGCCATAAACCGTCTTTCAAGCTATGTAACAAAAGGCGGTTTTATGAAGGAAAAACTTTCCGGTATCGAATACTTACGATTTATACAGGATGCGGACGATCATTTTGACGACAGAAAAGAAGACCTAATCCGTGGAATGAAAGAAGCCGCCGAAATCGTGCTTCGTCCCGAAAACGTAATGCTTGATATCATCCTTCCGAAGGATGCCGGGTTCGGTATTGAAGAAGAATTCGTGAAACTGATGAAGGATGCTTACACCGGTGAACTTCCGGCAACAGAGGATGAAGATATTATTCCGGTAAAGAAGAATGAAGGATTCATTACACCGGGCGATGTTCAGTATGTATGCCGCGGCGGTCATACGGATGTAACGAAGACTCCTTTTAACGGAGCAATGTGCGTTCTTCGTACGATTCTCGGATATGATTATCTTTGGAATAATGTGCGTGTGAAAGGAAATGCGTACGGCTGCGTATCCTCCTTTACCAGAACCGGAAACTGTGCGTTCGTATCTTACCGCGATCCGAATCTGTCCCAGACGATCGATATTTTTGACAAAATTCCCGAGTATATCCGTACCTTTAGCGGGGACGACAATCTGATGACCAAATACATCATCGGAACCCTTTCGGATATCGATACGCCGTTCTCGCCGTCCGCACTCGGACACAGGAGTTTTACCGCATACAAGATCGGACTGACGAATGAAGCACTTCAGAAAGAAAGGGACGAAATATTAAATGCCACGGCAGAAAATATCCGGTCGCTGGCACCGTACATTAAAGAGGCTCTGTCCGGCAACAATTTATGTGTGGTCGGGTCTCAGGCGGCTGTCGCACGGGATAAAGACGTGTTTATGCATGTGGAGAAACTGATCTGATGCCAAAAGCGAAATGTCATTATTTTTCCTTCCGGAAGGAAAGAGAATTCTGGCATGGAATGAAGGTGAAAAATGATTAAAAAAGAAAAATACACACATGTTTCCGGCTCGGACGGACTTGTTCTTTCGGTTCTCCGGATCGAACCGGAGAATCCTTCGGATATAAGAGGGATTGTCCAGTTAGTTCACGGCATGTGTGAATACAAAGAACGATACGAAGATTTTATGACCTATCTTGCAAATCACGGTTATCTTTGCGTGATTCACGATCACCGGGGTCACGGGGAGAGCGTTAAGGAGCCGGGAGATTTGGGAAATATGTATGAGGCCGGATTCGAAGCTCTTTACGAGGATGTTCATGAAATTACCGGAGAAATAAAGGAATACGTTCGTAAAATCGCAGGGGAAAAACATCTTCCGTTTGTTTTATTCGGACACAGCATGGGTTCGATGGTTGTACGCTGTTATCTGCAGAAATACGATTACGAACTGGACAAACTGATTGTCATGGGATGTCCGTCGGAAAGCAGCGGAATGAAGCCGGGGCTTGCTTTAATTAAAGCATTAAGAACAATCAAAGGGGACCGGTCCCGTTCCAAACTGATTGACAAACTGGTTTCCGGCGACTACGAAAATGCCTTTAAAGACGAAAAGGTAATTCATGCCTGGGTGAATTCGGATCCCGAGATGGTAAAGAAATACAACGATGATCCGTACTGCAATTACACCTTTACCTTAAATGCGTATGAACGTCTGGTTGAACTGACAATGATGACCTATTTGGGGAAGGATTACGTGATGAAGAAGCCGGAACTGCCGATTTTATTCCTTTCCGGCGAAAAGGATCCCTGCGCAAAGTCGGCGGAGGATTTGGAAAAAGCCGTATCCCTGCTTCGTTCGCACGGATATAAACACGTGAAATCAAAAATGTATAAGGGAATGCGTCATGAAATATTAAATGAACCCGGGAAGGCGGAAGTATATAAAGAC
>OMRN01000229.1 GCA_900313265.1 uncultured Lachnospiraceae bacterium
TCTCGGACTGACAAGGGTTTTTCAGTCATTAAAGAAAAATCATTACAAGAAGGAAAGACAGGAAAGAAGGGAATCATAAGATTAAAAAAACAGCCGGCGAATGATTTCGCCGGCCGGTTTTTTTTATAATGATTTGCCCGTCAGTTTTTCGTAAGCTTCCAGATATTTGGCAATGGTCTTGTCCACAATATCCTGAGGAAGTGTCCAGTTATGTCCTTCGTTTGCTTTTAACCAGTCTCTGGCAAACTGCTTGTCAAAGGAGGGCTGTGAATGTCCGGCTTCATATCCTTCGAGCGGCCAGAAGCGGGAACTGTCCGGAGTTAACATTTCGTCACCGATTACGATTTCGCCGTTTTCGTTTAAACCGAACTCGAATTTGGTATCAGCTATGATAATGCCTTTGGTAAGAGCGTAATCTGCACATTTCTTATAAAGAGCGATGGTGTAGTCGCGAAGTTTGGATGCGTATTCCTCACCTTTGCCGGGATAAATCTTCTCTAAAACATCTACGGAACGTTCAAACGAAATATTCTCGTCGTGATCCCCGATTTCCGCCTTGGTGGACGGAGTATAAATGGGCTCGGGCAGTTTGTCGGATTCTTTCAGTCCTTCGGGAAGGGTAATGCCGCAGACGGTGCCGTTTTCCTTGTAACTTGCCCAGCCGCTGCCTGTAATATAACCGCGGACGATGCATTCGATGGGAAGCATCTCGAGCTTCTTGCACATCATGGAATTACCGTCAAATTCTTCTTTACGGAAAAATTCCGGCATATCGTTTACATCAACGGAAATCATATGGTTCGGAAGAATATCTTTGGTATAATCGAACCAGAATTTGCTCATCTGCGTCAGCACGGTTCCCTTCTTCGTAACCTTATTGTTTAAGATTACGTCAAAGCAGCTGATGCGGTCTGTGGCAACCATAATCAGGCTGTCACCGTTATCATAGATTTCACGGACTTTTCCTTCTTTTACGGGTTTGAATTCTTCACTCATGATTTTCCTCCAAACGGTTATTTTTGAATCTCTGTTTTTGTTCGCGCCCGGCAGGGAAAGCCGTTTTTGCCTTATTTTCCGTGCTTTTTATGCGGGGCACATTTACCATATTAACAAATCTGTATGGCGTTCGCAAGATGAATTCTTAAAATATACACGGGGAGAAAAGGGGAAATAAAATGGTTTACATAAAACGAGGAAAATAATGAACTTTTTGTTAATGTTAGGGTTATATCGGTTGACTTTTCAAAATGGTGACTTATAATAGTTATAGACGACTAAAATTGTGACATCAGTAACAATTTTTGAGTCTTTAGTATTGTGTAATCGGAGGGGATTCATTATGGCGGGTGAGTTCTATATCGCTCATAATACAAAGACAGATGAATATTTGGCGGAGAAGCTTTTCAGAGGATTCTATATGACGCCGGACGTTACCAATGCAGTAAAATGCAAGGACGAGATGGAGATGAGAAAGAAGATCGAGAAAGCGAATGTTGACTATAAGTCGATGCTCCAGATAGAAACGATTACCGTTTATTAAAGGAGAGAAGAAGGAAAGCAAAACCGGGCTGGACGCCCGGTTCTTTTTGTTTCTTCTTGCTGTTTTTTATTCGGCTGTTTTTCCGTCTTCCGGCTTTGTATTGCCTTCCTCGGGCTTAGTACCTTCTCCTTCCGGCTTTGTGTCAGCTTCTTCGGGCTTAGTTCCGTCATCCTTAGGTTCAGTGTTACCTTCCGCCGGTTTGTCACTGCCGGATTCTTCATTCTGTCTTTTATGGATATTGTTGATATCCTCTGTGCTTCCGCCGCCGGTGTCATCCGCGGCACGGAATTCGCCTCTTTCCACCAAACGCAAGAACGCATCCACAACGTCCGGCGTCAGCTGCGTACCGGAAACTTCCTTAATGATGGATACGGCCTTTTCGAAGTTCATACGTTTACGATAAGGACGGTCGGAATACATGGCGTCAAAAGTATCCGCCACGGCAATAATCTGGGCAACACGGGGGATTTTGTCTCCCGTTAAGCCCTTCGGATAACCTTTTCCGTCGGGACGCTCATGGTGCGATTCGGCACCGACGGCAAGCTCGGGCATTAAACTGATATCCTTAAGTACAAGATACCCCTGGTGGGAGTGGGACTTGATTTCGTTAAATTCGGATTCTTCCAGTTTTCCGGGCTTGTTTAATACCTCGGGACGAACGCCGATTTTACCGATATCATGTAAGAGCGCGATGTTTCTGTATTTTTCCACCGTCTCTTCGTCATAACCGAGTTCCCTTGCCAGCATTGCCGTATATTCGGCCACACGGGTGGAGTGACCTTTGGTATAGGCATCTTTCATATCGATTGTTCTCGCAAATGCTTCGATGACTTCTCTGGTGAAGATTTTGTTTTCTTCCTGTTTCTTTAACAGGGCATCGATTCTCTTTTTGTTAAACAGAAGAGCAAAGCCGATTAACAGA
>OMRN01000225.1 GCA_900313265.1 uncultured Lachnospiraceae bacterium
AAATTCCATGCAAACAATCTGCTTGCGATGATTGAAAAATACAAGCTCACCACGTTCTGCGCGCCTCCGACCATGTATCGTTTCATGTTGCAGGAGGATGTTGCGAGTTATGATTTATCCAGTGTGGAACACTGGGCAACGGCCGGTGAACCTTTGAATCCCGAAGTATTTAACCGCTGGGAAGAGTTAACCGGACATAAGATTGCGTCCGGTTTCGGACAGACCGAGGGAACGGTTTTAATTGCAAACTTTCCGTGGTTTGAGTCCAAACCCGGAACGCTCGGAAAACTTTCCCCGATTTACGATATACACTTAATGAATACGGACGGCGGCGAGTGTGTACAGGGTGAAGAAGGCGAGATTTGTATCTGCGGTTTGAGAGAGAATCCGCCGGTCGGTCTTTTTGTCGGATATTACCGGAATCCGGAGCTTACCGAGGAAGCGCTCGGAAGCGGTGTATATAATTTAAAGGACGTTGCGTGGGAAGATACGGACGGATATTACTGGTTTGTAGGCCGTCATGATGATGTTATTAAGTGTTCCGGTTACCGAATCGGACCTTTTGAGGTTGAGTCTGCATTAATCGAGCATCCCGCGGTTGTGGAATGTGCGATTACGGCGGCGCCGGATCCGATCCGGGGACAGGTTGTCAAGGCTACGGTCGTTCTTGCAAAGGGATACGAGCCGAGCGAGGAACTGATTAAAGAACTACAGAATCATGTAAAGCATGCAACGGCGCCTTATAAGTACCCGAGAATCGTGGAATTTGTGGATGAACTTCCGAAGACTCTGGGCGGTAAAATCAAGCGTGCCGAAATCCGGAATGCGGACATGACGAAGAAGTAATATATTTGTGAAAGGGAAGGAAGATGGCTGACAACAGGAAGGAAGAAAAAACCGCTGAAGTAAAGAAAAGCAAAGGCAAACGCCGCGAAGAGGAAATTCGCAGGGAAAAATTGCAGAAAACCATTGTGGCAATTGTCGGAATCGTCGTCGGACTGATTGTGGCAGGATGCATCGCATGGGTGGTAATTTACAGTGTAAGTTTTCAGGTTAAGGAAACCGATGATTATTCCATCGGTCTTGACGAAAGCGGACTGATATCCGGTGTAAAAGCAAAGGATTATGTTACGCTGTGCGACTATAACAATATTACGGTACCCTATGAAGATGTGTCCGTATCGGATGAAGAACTTGACAGTTATATCGACAGTCTCTTAAGCGGATACAAGACATATTCCGAAGATGCGGACCGTACCGTTAAAATGGGCGATGAGATTAACATTGATTATGTCGGAAGCATCGGCGGAGTGGAATTCGAAGGCGGAAGCACACAGGGCGGCGGAACCGATATTGTTGTCGGACAGGCAGGATATATCGATGATTTCGAAGACCAGTTAGTCGGTCATAAGGCCGGAGAGAATTTTGACATTGAGGTAACTTTCCCCGACGACTACGGCAATGATGAAGTTGCCGGAAAAGACGCGGTATTCAATATTACCGTTAACGGAATCTACGATACGCAGGAATTCAATGACGAATTCGTAAAGGCCAATCTCTCCGATCAGGCACAGACAGCGGATGCCTTTATCGAAAACTATAAAAAAGAGCAGTCCGAACAGAAACTGAAAGATTATATTCAGAATTACGTGGAGGAGAACTCGACCGTAAACTCCTATCCGGATAAATATGTCAAGAACTTAATGAAACTTTGCAAGGGTTCGGCGATACAGCAGTATAATTCCTACAACGACTATTATCAGCAGAGTAACGGCCAGCCCATGTATTCCTCTTTTGAAGATTATATCGGAATGGATAAAAAGGAATACTATGCTTCGTTACGTACGGAAGCGGAAGAAGTAGCCGATAAGACGCTGATTTATCAGGCAATTTTCGAAGATGCCGGTCTTTCCGTTACGAATGACAGTAAAAATGCGTTAATGGAAGAATACGGAATTCCGGAAGATTATTATACGGAGCTTGAAACAACCTACGGAAAAGGATATTTAAATCAGGAGGCACTGAGGGTTGCCGTACTGGATTATATAAAAGAACATGTAACCGTTGAAGGACAGCCGGAATAAGGCTTTTAGGAACCAGTTACTTTAAGGAGGGTTTTTTCATGGACAGAAAAGTGGGAACCGTATCAAGGGGTATTCGTTGCCCGATTATCAGAGAGGGAGACAATCTGGTGGATATTGCCGTGGAAAGTGTGCTTTCCGCTGCCGAATCGGAAGGTTTTTCGCTTCGTGACAGGGATGTCATTGCTCTTACCGAATCCATTGTGGCAAGATCACAGGGAAACTATGTATCGGTGGACGATATTGCCGAAGATGTAAAGAATAAACTCGGAGGAGGTACGGTCGGTGTCATTTTTCCGATTCTGTCAAGAAACCGCTTTGCCATCAACTTAAAGGGTATTGCCAGAGGATGCAAGAAGGTCGTTTTAATGCTTTCCTATCCTTCGGATGAAGTCGGAAATGCGCTTCTTAGCTGGGACCAGATTGACGATGCGGGCGTTAATCCCTATTCGGACGTACTTTCCCTGGAAAAATACAGAGAACTGTTCGGATACGGTGTTCATGAATTTACCGGTGTGGATTACATCGAATATTATTCGGATATCATCAAAGAAGAGGGTGCGGATGTCGAAGTTGTATTTGCCAACCAGGCAAAAACCATTTTGGATTACACGGACTGCATCATTAACTGCGATATTCATACCAGAAAACGTACGAAGAGAATTCTGCTTGCAGCCGGAGCAAAGGTTGTCTGCGGACTTGACGATATTATGACTTCCTCGATTAACGGAAGCGGATACAATGCTTCCTACGGACTTCTCGGTTCGAATAAATCGACGGAGAATAAAGTTAAACTTTTCCCGAGAGAGGAATGCAAGGAGCTGGTTTTGGAAATCCAGGACCAGATTTTAAAACGTACCGGCAAGCATGTGGAAGTCATGGTTTACGGTGACGGCGCATTCAAGGATCCTCAGGGAAAAATCTGGGAACTTGCCGATCCCGTGGTTTCACCGGCATTCACCGACGGATTAATCGGAACACCGAACGAACTGAAGTTAAAATATCTGGCGGATAATGATTTTGCAAGCCTTTCCGGCGAGGCACTGAAAAATGCCATTTCCGAAAGCATTAAGGCAAAGCAGTCCAATCTTGTCGGAAACATGGCTTCCCAGGGGACCACACCGAGACAGTTAACGGATTTAATCGGATCCCTTTGCGATTTGACATCCGGCTCCGGCGACAAAGGTACACCGATTGTGCTTATTCAGGGATATTTCGATAACTATACGAGTGTGTAAAGAGAATATCGGGTTAAAGCAGCATGGCAAATTTTACAAAGAAAGCCATAAAGGAATCCTTCATCCGTCTTCTTAAAGAGAGGCCTTTGTCAAAAATCACGGTACAGGTGATTGCGGATGACTGCGGAATTAACCGCAATTCCTTTTATTATCATTTTCAGGATATTCCTGCCTTAATCGAAGAAATCACACTTGAGGAAGTGGATCGTCTGATTGAAATGTATCCGGAAATTTCTTCCATTGAGGAATGTCTGAATGTCATTGCGGATTATGCGGAGCATAATAAGAAACTGATTTTAAATATTTTTAATTCCGCAAACCGTGATATTTTCGAACAGCACCTTTGGGGAATATGTGAATATACCGTCCGGACGTATGGAAAAAGTGCTTTCCCCGAAAAAAATATTGACGAGGAAAATGCCGAAGTGCTGGTCATTTACTACAAATGTGTCAGTTTCGGAATCGTTATGGACTGGATGGAAAACGGCATGGAAAATGATATTCATGAGACAATTCACCGTTTTCTTAAGTTAAACGGAGGCATGGTGGAAGAAGCATTAAATCGCTCGGAAAACTAAAACAGAATCATTGGACAAAAACATAAAAATGTCTAAAAACAGGTTATTTCGGACCCGTTGTTCAAAAATTGAACACGGGTCTGTTTTTATCTATTTTATGACAGAATCCTCCGATTTATAGTAGAACGTGAAAAAGGAAGATACTGAAAAAAGGAGGTTTTATGGAATGAAGTTTTCAAAAGCTGTCGTTAAATGGAGAGTTCCGATTCTGATTCTTTCCCTGCTTTTGATGATTCCGTCCTTTTTAGGGATGGTAAAAACGAGAATCAATTACGATATGCTCACTTATCTGCCGGATACAATGGAAACCGTCAGGGGGCAGGATGAACTGATGAAGGACTTCGGGAAAGGTGCTTTTACGTTCATTATTATCGAGGATATGCCGGATGAACAGGTTCATATGCTTCGAAAAAAGATTGAAAAAATTAATCATGTGGATTCGGTTTTATGGTATGACTCGCTTTCGGAAGACTTAAAACTCCCGAAGGAGTTTCTGCCGAAGAAGTATTATGATGCTTTCAATACGGAGAATGCCACAATGATGGCGGTATTTTTGGATACATCCACATCTTCCGATGAAGCGATGGATACCATCCGTGCCATTCGTGCGGTATGTACCGAAAGCTGTTATGTATCGGGAATGAGTGCGCTTGTAACCGATTTGAAGGATTTATGCGAGAAAGAGGAACCGATTTATGTCGGGATTGCGGTGGTTTTAGCCTGTGCAGCCATGTTACTACTTTTGGATAACTGGGTTATCCCCGTTGTATTTTTAATTACCATCGGAATGATGATTTTATTAAATCTCGGGTCCAATTATTTCTTTGGCGAAATCTCTTACATCACCAAAGCGCTTTCCGCAGTACTGCAGCTTGCCGTTACCATGGATTATTCCATTTTTCTGTGGCACAGCTACAACGAGCAGAAACAGGAGAAAACGTCAAAAGAAGAGGCAATGACATGCGCCATCCATGAAACTTTAACCAGTGTAATCGGAAGCAGTGTTACCACCATTGCCGGATTCATTGCGCTGTGTTTCATGACATTTACCATGGGCAGGGATCTGGGAATTGTTATGGCAAAAGGAGTATTATTAGGCGTTTTGGGATGCGTAACCGTCCTGCCTTCCCTGATTCTGGTTATGGACAAACTGCTTTCCAAAACCATGCACAAATCGCTGATTCCGAACATGGAAAAATTATCCGGCGGTATTTTAAAAGTATTTCCGCTGTTTTTGATCCTTTTTGTCATTCTGGTTCCGGTATTCTTTTACGGATACCGGAAAACGAACAAAGAAGTCTATTATGATATGGGCGAATGCCTTCCGAAGGATATGGGTTATGTGATTGCCAATTCCAAACTCCGGGGGGAATTCAATATTGCATCGACACACATGCTTTTAATCGACAAGGATACTCCTTCGTCGGATATTCGTGCCATGGCACGTGAAATGGAGAAAGTGGACGGAGTGAAGTATGTTCTGGGCATGGAGTCTTTGCTCGGAGAAGCGGTTCCCGAAGAAATCCTGCCGGATTCCATCCGAAGCATTCTCGAGAGCGAC
>OMRN01000227.1 GCA_900313265.1 uncultured Lachnospiraceae bacterium
ACTTCCGATATGCTGTTGTCAATGTTGGTAAAATCCATGCCCTCACGGATTGCTTCCTCTTCGTATTTTTCCGCCCATTCGCCTTCAAAAGCAATGGCATTGATTAAATACATCTGTGCATCATCCGGAATGTCGCTTAAAATCTCCGGAATCATTTCGTGGGTTTCTTTTTTCACCCAGTTGTTGATATCATTAAGGGTCTGTGTGTCAAACGGCGCTTTATAAATTTCGGAGTGATAATAATCCACCACATTATTTAAAAAATCGTCGTTCATATCCCACATTCCGTTGTCCTTAAACCAGACGGAATTGGCTACATTCCAGTTTACATCCGTATTATTCTCCATTTTTTCGGAAGAATATGCCATGATCCCGTTCATTTGTTCATAACCGATTCCTCCGTTTACGGTCTTCTCCATCTGCTTTAATGTATTATTCGCAGCACCGTTCTCGGTCATGCCGAGCGCAAAATCAATGGAGGCCGGAGATATTAAAACATTTCCCTCTTTGTTTCCTTTCATAAGTTCAGAAAGAAGTTTTACGGAAGCAGACGAAAGTGCCTTTGTTTCCGTATCTCCGGGAACAACAATCTGCACTTCGTTTCCGCCTTTTCCTTCGCAGAGATTCACTGTCTGCGTGCTGATTTCACCGTTATTAACCGGTCCGGACGGATTCGTATTATTATTGTTATTCCCGGTTCCGGTTAGGTTGCAGGCGGTAAGTGTCAGTACCGCCGTAAGAATTGCGCTCATCTGCAAAAATTTCTTTTTCATCATTTTCTCCCCCTGTTTTCCTGATTTTCCGTTGTATTTCTCTTCCGTTGTTTTTCTTTGCTGCATTTACAGGCATTTACTCCATGGAATTCTGGCATCCGATAAATACCGGCATTCCCGTTTCGTTTTCCACAATCGCATAGACAAACGGCCGGTCCAGACAGATGCGCTTTGTCTCATCAATTTCGATTGCATTTCTGAACTTCATTTCCACGACGGTCGCCGCCGCGGCGCGTGTACCTTTGCGGTCCACATCGATATGGGTCTTATGAATGATTCTTCCGATCCAGATGCTCGACGGACCACCTCCTACCGCTTCCATCATTTCGGAAAAATCCGCTTCTCTCTCGGAGAAAGGAAGATTCATTCCTAATGCTTTATAGGTATCGGATAATTCGATATCGAAATCATTCGAAAACTCCGGTATCTGAACTTTCACTTCCGTATATTCCGCCTCGCGAACCGCTTTGGCTAAATCAATCTTTTTATCATTCATCTGCTTAATGACATCGGCCGGGGTCTTCCCTTCTTTTGGCAGGATTCCCACGAAGGAATACTCTCCGCCCTTATAAGGCTTGATAAATCCTTCCGCATCCGCCACGGTAAAGTAACGGTTTTCCGTGCTTCCCATCATGGTTACGTTCGAAGTGCTTCCGTCAAGATTCGTAAACTCCCGGTCTTCGTGTATGGCATCTTCCTCATATTCTTCTTCCCATTCCCCGTCAAATGCGATGGCATTAATCAGGTACATTCTTGCGTTTTCCCCGATTTGGTCAAGAACTTCGGGAATCATTCCGTTCGTTTCTTTGCTGGTCCAGTTATTGATATCGGCAAGCGTCTGATTGTCAAAAGGCGCTAAGAAAACTTCCGCATCATAAAACGAAACGGCTTTGTTTAAGAAATCATCCTTCATCCGGACCTGTCCGTCATCCTTAAACCAGATGGAATCGGCAATGTTCCAGTTTACATCTTCGCTGTTTTCAAAACGGTCCGCTAAATGCTTCATAAGCGGATTTAAATTCTCCGAGGAAATTCCTCCGTTCACGGTCTGCTCCATCTGCTCTAATGTCTCCCCGGCCGCACCGTTTTCGGTCATTCCGAGAGCAAAATCAATGGAAACCGGTGAAAGCAGCGTGTTTTCACCGCTCTTTTGCTGCAATACCTGATTCAGTAATGCAACCGCCGCTTCGGAAAGTGCCGCCGTTTCCTCCCCGGAAGGCATCTGCGCCTCGGCCTCAATGCCGGTTCTTCCGGCTGTTAAATTTACGGTTTCCGTTACCGTACCCTGCGCGGAAACAGCATCTCCGCCGTCGACTCTTTCCGGAACCGGTCCGGAATTACGGTTATTCGTACAGCCCGATGCTAACATCATCACCGCACTTAAGATTCCGATCATTCGAAGAACTTTCTTTTTCATATGTACCATCCTCTTTTATCCGTTTTTGTAATTTCATACTGTTCCGTATTTAACGATTTGGCTAATATTTTATCGTCAAAATAACATATTTCCGGACTCTTACCTGCGCCCTATGTATATTATACGATTTGGAAAACAAAAATTTATGGATTTTTAAAAATTTTTATATCTGTCATAACGACGACCACCTTTAACAAGGCCTTCTTAAAGGTAACCGGCTACCGCCCCGGCGAATACCGGAAGCTTTACAGCATTACGGAAACCCCGCCTTCCGGCCCGGAAATATAACTTCCGGAAATTTTGCTCTTGCATTCTTCTTCACATAGTGATATGATTTAGCCGATTCGGAAACATCCGAAAATACAAAGAAAGAACACAACCGTGTAAGGTGAAGGAATGATTATTCGATAATTCGGTTTTCGTAAACACAGTTTTTTAAGCCTGTTAAGGGGCTTCGTGTGCGAAAACGGTTGTCGAAGGGTTCCGGTATCCTTACTTTTTTATTGCCATCCCGACAGTCTGTTTTCGCATATGCGTAAAGCGGACTTTTTTTGTTCAGGGGGATGTACACCCGGCAGCACGGAAATAATTGCTTTGCGACAGCCCGGACACGAAAGAACCTCCGTCGGCTTCTTTATTCCCATCACAGGCAGAAAGGTGGTATGCATGTCTTTAATAAATGTGAATAATCTCTCGTTTACCTATGAAGGAAGCTTTGATCCGATTTTTGAAGATGTTTCCTTTCAGATTGATACAAACTGGAAACTCGGTTTCATCGGCCGCAACGGAAAGGGAAAAACAACATTCCTTCGAATCCTTTTAGGAGAGCTGACTTATAGCGGCTCTCTGACTTCGGATGCGGTTTTCGATTATTTCCCCTACCGTATTGCCGGAAGTGATCTTGATAAAACCGCCGATGAAATGATGAATACATGGAAACCCGGCGTGGAAAGCTGGCGTGTGTTAAGTGAACTAAACGAACTTCATGCCGGTTCGGAAATCCTCTACCGTCCTCTTCGTACCCTCAGTTTCGGTGAACGGACCAAGGTAATGCTCGCGGTATTATTCTCCGGGGAAAACGATTTTCTGTTAATCGACGAACCGACCAATCATCTGGATAAAAACGCAAGGGAAATCATCAGGGACTATCTTGCAGGCAAGAAGGGATTTATCCTGGTTTCCCATGACCGTGATTTACTCGATGCGGTGGTCGATCATGTTTTGGTTCTCTCCCGCTCTTTAATCGAAGTGCAGGCCGGGAATTTCAGCAGCTGGTGGGAAAACAAACAGAAAGCAGATCATTTTGCACTTTCGGAAAACGAAAAACACCGGAAGGAAATCGCCAAGCTGAAAGCATCCGCCGACCGTGTCGGGCGCTGGGCCGATAAAAGCGAAGGAACTAAAATCGGCTTTGATCCGATTAAGGAAACCGACCGCAATATCTCCACGAGATCCTATATCGGTGCGAAAACGAAGAAGATGGAAGCCCGGGTTAAATCATTTGAGAAACGAATCGGAAAGGAAATCGAGGAAAAAGAGGGACTTTTAGCCGACATCGAATCGGTAACGGATTTAAAACTTCATCCTCTTACCCATCATAAGAAAAGGCTCGTG
>OMRN01000248.1 GCA_900313265.1 uncultured Lachnospiraceae bacterium
AAATGCTCTTTCCCGAGATCAGTTCCGGCTTTATCAGTTAATCTGGAAACGCTTTACCGCAAGCCGTATGGCGGGTTCTGTTTTTGAAACCATCGCTGTCCGTATTGCCGCAGACAAATATGTATTCCGTGCAAGCGCATCCAAGGTTGCTTTTGAAGGATACCGCAGTGTATATGCATCCGAAGACGATGAGAAGGCGCAGACAAATGCACTTCTTACGTCCATTAACAAGGATACGAAACTGAAATTCGAAGAATTTCTGCCCGAACAGCATTTTACACAGCCGCCCGCTCATTTTACGGAAAGCACACTGGTTCGCGCCATGGAAGATGCCGGAATCGGAAGACCGAGTACGTATGCACCGACGATTTCCGTTCTTACCGGACGTCATTATGTCATTAAGGAAAATAAGAATTTATATGTTTCCGAACTCGGAGAGGCTGTAAACAATCTGATGAAGGAGTCTTTCCCCGAAATTGTCGATATGCAGTTTACGGCGAATATGGAAGGGCTCTTAGACTGCGTGGAAGAGGGAACGGTTTTCTGGAAGACCGTTATCCGGAATTTCTATCCGGACCTTGAGGCAGCCGTAAAAGAAGCGGAGCAGAATCTGGACAAGATTCAGGTTCAGGATGAAGAAAGTGATGAAGTCTGCGAACTTTGCGGACGGAAAATGGTTTATAAATACGGCCGCAACGGCAGATTCTTAGCATGTCCGGGATTCCCGGAATGCCGGAATACCAAGACGATTCTGGTTCGTATCGGAGTTTCCTGTCCGAAATGCGGCAAAGACATTGTGGAGAGAAAGACCAAAAAAGGCCGGAGATATTACGGCTGTGAGGGCGCTCCCGAATGCGATTTTATGAGCTGGCAGAAACCGAGCGACAAGAAATGCCCGAAATGCGGAAACGTTCTGGTTACCAAAGGCAATAAACTGGTATGTGCGACCGAGGAGTGTAACTATTCCGAGGATAAATAAAACCGGGAGGATACTTATGCTGCTTTCCCAGGTCCTTACAAAAAGCCGTGCAATAGCGGCTGTCCTTCATGACAGTACAGAGGAAAAAGTCGCCTTTAATGAAGTCTGCAGCGCACTTAGCGATGCAATCGATTCCGACTGCTTTGTGCTTTCCAGGAAAGGCAAGATTCTCGGAACGGCCGTCATCGATAACGGAGTTACTTCAAAAACGGTTCTTGACGGAAATAAAGGTACGGTTATCGATAAGGCAGTAAACGATCCTATTCTTTTGATTACCGCTACGAAAGAACTGACGAAAGGCGATGACTGGACAAAAGGAATCCCGGACGGATTCTTTGTGATGGTGGTACCGATTGTTATGAAGGGGATACGAATCGGGACGCTGATTGTCAGTCGTGACAGGGAGAAATTCGAAGACGAGGATATTATTCTTGCGGAATATGCCGCTACCGTGGTGGGACTCGAAATGGAAAATTCCATGGCCGGGGAACTGGCGGAAGAGAACCGGAAAATTTCTACGGCAAGAGCAAGTATTTCGTCTTTGTCCGATGATGAAGTAAATGCCGCTTTTAAGATTTTTGAAGAATTAAGTTTTATGGATGGGGTGGTACTTGCCGGAAACGTTGCCGAGAAATCCGGCATACCGATTACGGTTTTGGTCGGAGCGCTTCGCAAATTTGAAAAAGCCGGCCTGATTCAAACAAAATCCTCGGGAATGAAGGGGACTTATATACACATTCTCAATGATGCGATTATTGAGGAAATACAAAAAGCAGTAACGGCGAATGAGGGATAATGTATGGGTAAGGGTGTACTGATTGTTGACGATGCCGCTTTTATGCGAATGGTCATTCGTGACATTCTCGAAAAAAACGGTTACGAAGTAGCGGGTGAAGCAAAAGACGGAAAAGAAGCCGTGGCTGTTTATAAAGAAAAACAGCCGGCGCTTGTTTTACTGGACATCACCATGCCGGAAATGGACGGGATTGCCGCCTTGAAGCAGATTATGGAATATGATTCTTCTGCAAAGGTTATTATGTGTTCCGCACTCGGACAGTCCAATATGGTCATTGAGTCCATTCAGATCGGTGCAAAAGATTATATTGTAAAGCCTTTTCAGGCCGATCGTGTGCTGGAAGCCGTAAGAAAAATTCTCGGATAAACCCTTTGTGACAGATTTTGTCACGGGGGTTTTTATTGTTTGCGCGCATGATGAACTTTTTTTATATGGAGCGTGTTCTTGGATAGAGATATTAAAAGCATTTATACCAATCTTGTCTGTATCGCTTCGTCGACGGGCGGACCGGCGGCACTGATGCGAATCCTGCCGAAACTGGATGCTTCCTTTCCGGTTCCGATTGTCATCGTCCAGCATATCTGGCCGGGATTTACGACGATGCTTTCCGAAGATATGGACAAAAAATGCGCTCTGCATGTATGCATGGCTAAAGAAGGAACGATTCCGTTGCCGGGAAATGTTTATTTTGCGCCGGCCGGGAAACACTTGAAAATCCGCAAAGTACCCGCACATCACATTTTTGAGCTTTCCGACGAAGAGCCTGTCGGAGGCGTAAAGCCGAGCGCGGATGTGCTTTTTAAGTCGCTTGCAAACTGTTCGTATTCAAGAATAACGGCGGTTGTTCTTACGGGAATGGGGACGGATGCAACCGAGGGAATCATAAAATTATCCGAATACAAGCATGTCGATATTATCGCACAGGATGAAGCAAGCAGCGTTGTATACGGCATGCCGGGAAGCGTAAAATCGCATTTTCCGGACTGCAGGGTTCTTCCGATTGACCGGATTGCGGATACGTTAAAGAAATGTCAACCCCTTTAGGAGGATGAAAAATGGATGTAGGCCAGTATTTGGAAATATTCATTGACGAAGCAAAAGAACATTTGGAAAATTTAAATACCCAGATTATGAATCTTGAACAGGATGGCGAAAATCCCGATACCATTAACGAGATTTTCCGCGCGGCGCACTCTTTAAAGGGCATGTCCGGAACCATGGGATTTAAAAGAATGCAGACGCTGACGCATGATATGGAAAATGTATTTTCCAATGTCCGCGACGGAAAAATCAAAGTTACGACGGGAATGGTGGATGTTCTTTTCCAATGCCTCGATGCACTTGAACAGTATGTTTCCCTGATTCAGGAAACCACGGATGAAGGCGAGAACGATAACGAAGACCTGATTAAGGCTTTGAACGATTTATTAAATGCGGATCCGAATGCTTCTTTAAACGAATCCGCGGAAACACCGGTCGGAGCAAATACATCCGTTGGGGAAGAAAAAACGGGCAGCGGTGATTCCCGGAATAACGGCGGCGCAGAGCCTGCTGCTAATAATAAGTCTGATTCTCCGGAAAATGATGCCAAACATAAATGGAAGAAAATCAAAATCGGAAATGTTGAGAAATCGGCCATTGACGATGCGGTGAAAGAAGGTCTTCACGCGTACGGAATCAGTGTATTCGTACAGGATTCCTGTCTGTTAAAAGCGGCACGTGCATTCCTGGTATTCCGTGCCATCGAAGAAATGGGCGAGGTTGTTTTATCGGTTCCGAGCGTTCAGGATATTGAAGATGAGCGTTTTGACAAAGATTTCAGCGTGATAGTTTTAACCGAGGAACCGCTCGAAAAACTGATTTCCGCCATTAAAGGAGTTTCCGAAATCGAAGATGCGGTCGGCGATTCGATTTATGCCGGAACGAATGCGGAAGGAGAAAATGCTGCCGATGCGGTAAAAGACAGTGCGAAGGAGAATGCGCCGGGAGCAAAGGCTGCTGCCGGTACAAATGCATCCGCAGATTCTCAAAACAAGAATAAAACGCCGGGGAAAACCGAAGGCAAAAAGGCCATGGGCAAACCCGTGGTAAACCGTACCGTTCGAGTAGATATTGAGAAACTCGATTCCTTAATGAATTTGGTCAGCGAGCTTATCATTTCAAAGAACTCCTTAGTCAGTGTAGCGGAAACCGAAATCGGAGGCGGGTCACTTGCGTTTAACGAGCAGATTGAATACCTCGAATCGGTTACGACATCCCTTCATGAGTCGGTCATGAAGGTAAGGATGGTGCCGATTGAATCCGTTGTTACAAAGTTCCCGCGAATGATCCGTGATCTTTCAAAGAAACTCGATAAAAAAATGGAACTGTACATGACCGGTGAAGATACGGAACTGGACCGTACCGTTGTGGATGAAATCGGAGATCCGCTGATGCACCTTTTAAGAAACAGTGCCGATCACGGCCTGGAATCGGCGGAAGTCCGTGCAAAAAGAGGCAAACCGGAAGTCGGTTCGATTTATCTGGATGCCTATCAGGACGGAAATAATGTTGTTATCGAAGTAAGGGATGACGGTAACGGAATTGATGTTGAGGCAGTAAAAGCCAAAGCAATTGAAAAAGGAAAAATCACGCAGGAACAGGCCGATGCCATGTCTGAAAAAGAAGCCATCGACTTACTGTTCCAGCCGAGTTTCTCCACGGCAAAACAGGTTTCCGATGTATCGGGCCGCGGTGTCGGGCTCGATGTCGTAAAAAGCAAAATCGAATCCTTGTCCGGTGAAGTGGAAGTCCGGACAAAACTCGGAGAGGGCAGCACGTTTACGATTCGCCTGCCTCTGACACTTGCCATTATCCAGACGCTCATGGTAATTGTCGGCGGCGAGAAATATGCCATTTCCCTCGGATCCATACAGACCATTGAAAACATTCCGGTTGATGAAGTGAAGACCGTTCAGGGCAAGGAAGTGATTTACCTTCGAGGAAACGTCATTCCGTTAGTACGTCTTACAAAAGAACTGGAAGTGGAGAGCATGAATGCTCCGGATGCTGATTTGCTCGTTCTTATCGCCAAAAAGGGCGACCGTTATGCCGGCATTGTTGTGGATGAAATGATCGGGCAGATGGAAATTGTTATTAAATCCATGGGCAAGTTTATCGGAAAGAGCCGTTTAATCAGCGGAGCAACCATTCTCGGAAACGGAGATGTCGCACTGATTCTGGATGCTAATGCTTTGATATAATCCGGCCTTAAGAACATTTGACCGGCGAATGATTTTTGAAAGAATATAAGTCCGTAAATCACAGTTAAAGGAGAATGACAGTGGCGGAAGATAAAAACAATAACATGTCGGCAGCGGACGGGGAAATCCTGCAGTTTGTCAAAGTCCGTCTGGACAAGGAGTGGTATGGAATTCCCATCCGTATCGTTGAAAACATCGTGCGAATGCAGCGTATTACGCGTGTGCCCGGATCGGAATCCTATATAAAAGGGGTCATCAATCTTCGGGGCAAGGTGGTTCCCGTTATGAGCCTGCGGCTTAAAATGGATATGAGCGAAGGTGAGGAAATCAGAAGCACCCGTATCATTATTCTTAAGATTGACGGGGACGATGTCGG
>OMRN01000072.1 GCA_900313265.1 uncultured Lachnospiraceae bacterium
GAAACATAACGGCAAGCACAGGAGATCAGGGATATATGCAGATTGGAATCCGATTACACGATTCGGCGAAAGCGCCGCTGGAAGAAAGGCTGAAAACGGTAAAAGCACAGGGCTTTTCCTGCGCACACATTGCCTTA
Organism: uncultured Lachnospiraceae bacterium; assembly: GCA_900313265.1. Taxonomy (GTDB): domain Bacteria; phylum Bacillota; class Clostridia; order Lachnospirales; family Lachnospiraceae; genus UBA3766. Next base: position 138 of record OMRN01000072.1, read on the forward strand.
TCCAAGCTTTTCGACGATAAGAAATACTCCGCCACAACCGCACTGACTCCCGGATATGCCATGTATTTAAAGAAACTTTTCGAAGCAAACGGACTGGATATAGCGGTACTCGGATGTTATTTAAATCTTGCAAATCCGAACCCGGAAAAATTAAAAGAAATACAGCACAAATATGAAGCAAATATCCGTTTTGCTTCCGTTCTCGGAGCGGGTGTGGTAGGAACCGAGACCGGAGCTCCGAATGAAGAATACAAATATGAGACCGCCTGCCGGAGCAAAGAGGCGCTGGAATCTTTTATCAGGGGACTCGAACCGGTTGTTGCTTATGCGGAAAGTGCAGGGGTAACGGTTGCAATCGAACCGGTTGCAAAGCACATTGTATATGACGAAAAAAGAGCCAGAGAGGTTTTGAAGGCGATTGCATCCCCCAATTTAAGAATTATACTGGATGCCGTTAATTTACTGGACATGGATAATTACTTAAATCAAAAGGATGTTGTTAAAAGGGCAATCGATGAGCTGCATGAAGAAATTGCGGTTGTCCATATCAAGGATTTTATTGTGGAAAACGAAAGTCTTGTAAGCGTAGGAGCCGGAAACGGACGAATGGATTACGATGAACTTTTAACTTTTATAGCGAAAGAGAAACCGTTTATACATGCGACTCTGGAAAATACAACACCGGAATCCGCGGAAAAATCCAGGGAATTCATTGAAGAAAAGTACCGGAATTTTTGTGAATAAAAGATAATGCCCGGAATGTCAGAAGAAAACGGGAAAACGGGTTTGGTCGGAGAAAAATGCTTACTCTCAGGGTTCAAAATTCCATACAAAAATGTCTGGACAGTATTCCGGATGATTACGAGGGGGAGGTTTTCATTACCGTTCCGGCAGGGATTTATGAGGAACGGGTTGAAATTACGCGGCCGAATGTAACGTTAGAAGGAATCAGTGCTGCCGGGAGTATAATCCGCAGTGCATATCATGCAAGCGAGATTTTAAAGGATAACAAAAGGCGCGGAACGTTCCGGTCCTATACCATGCGTGTGGATGCCGAAAACGTACACCTTAAGAATCTGACCATCGAGAATGCGTCCGGCCCGAGAAAAACAGCAGAGCAGGCACTGGCGCTGTATGCGGACGGCGAAAAGCTTACCGTAACAAACTGCAGAATAGTCGGTCGTCAGGATACCCTGTTTATCGCACCTCTGCCGAAGAAGGAACTGTATCCGGGCGGTTTTGCAGGACCGGGAGAAACAAAAGAGCGCATTACGCTTCACCAGTATTACAGGGAATGTGAAATTGAGGGCGACGTAGATTTCATTTTCGGAAGCGGAGCGGCTTTGTTTGAAAAATGTACCATCCGAAGTGTCAGTGAAAAAGAAATAACGGAAGATTTTCTTTCCGGAAAAATAAACGGCCTCGGCTATGTTTGTGCCCCGTCAACATATTGCGGAGAGGAATTCGGATTTGTATTTAATCATTGCGATTTTGTTTCGGATCTTCCGAAGGAAAGTGTATATCTTGCCAGACCGTGGAGAGATTACGGGAAATGTGTTTTCCTAAACTGCAGGATGGAAGAACATATTAAAGCGGAGGGCTTTCACGACTGGAATAAAGAGAATGCCCGAAGGAACTGTTTTTTTGCGGAATACGAATCCACAGGTCCCGGAGCAACGGGAAAAAGGGCGGATTTTGCCGCATGTCTGAATCTGGAACAGGCAGAGTCTTTTTCCGCAGAGCGTTTTAAAAAATTGTACGGATTTGATTCGTAAGAAGTTTGAAGAAACATAAATGAAGACAGCGAATGAAATGCCAACCGGAAATACCGGACAAAATACCAGCCGAAAATGCCGGACAAATATTAACCGGAAATACCGGGCGAAATGTTAATCGTAGATTATTCAAATATACACAAAGAATATGACCAAGGAGGTTTGAGCATGGAACTCAGAACAGCTGCATCACCAAAAGACGTAAAATTTTACGATACCAAAAGACTCAGGGAGGAATTTCTGATTGAAAAGGTTTTCCGCCCCGATGAAATTTATCTTGTTTACAGCCATATTGACCGTATCATCACGGGATCGGCAATGCCGGTCGGAAAAGTTCTCAAACTGGAAGCCGGGGATGAATTAAGGGCGCGGTATTTTCTGGAAAGACGTGAAATGGGAGTGATTAATATCGGCGGCGCCGGCTCGGTTACGATTGACGGAAAAACCTACAAAGTAGCACACAGGGAAGGCATGTACATCGGAATGGGAGCAAAGGATATTTCTTTTGAAAGTGCATCCGGTGATAATCCGGCAAAATTTTATATCAATTCCGCTCCCGCACACATGACATATCCTACGGTTTTAATTAAACCGGAGGGAGAAGAGGAAGAAGGAGTTGTCATTATTCAGGATAAAAACAAAGTCGAGCTCGGATGTCTGGAAGAATCCAATCACAGAACCATCTGCAAGTATATTCTTCCGGGACAGGTAGAAAGCTGTCAGCTTGAAATGGGTATGACACATCTTGAGCCCGGCAGCGTCTGGAACACAATGCCCTGTCATACACATGACCGCAGAATGGAGGTATATCTCTATTTTGAAATTCCCGAGGACGGTTTTGTAATGCATTATATGGGAGAACCGACAGAAACCAGACATATTGTAATACGAAACGAGCAGGCAGTGATTTCGCCGAGCTGGTCCATTCATTCCGGAAGCGGATCGAGGAACTATACGTTTATCTGGGGCATGGTCGGAGAAAACCAGGATTTTGACGACATGGACGGTGTTGCCATGCAGGATTTGATGTAATAAATCCTAAACGAAACAGCGGAATGAACATTTTTGGAGAATAAACTACATATGTAGTACAAAAAAGGGAGACGGATTATGGACATTTTAAAACAATTTTCACTGGAAGGAAAAACGGCATTGATTACCGGAGCAGTATACGGAATCGGTTTTGCAATTGCGGAAAGTTATGCGGCAGCAGGAGCGAAGATTATTTTTAACTGCCTTGACGAAGAGACGAAAAACAAAGCACTGGAATCCTACCGGGAAAAAGGGATTGATGCAACGGGTTATGTATGTGACGTAACCGATGAAGAAGCAGTACAGAAGATGGCTGCGGATATTAAAGAAAAATTCGGCGGAATCGACATTCTCGTAAACAATGCGGGAATTATAAAAAGAATCCCCATGACCGAGATGAGTGCGGAGGATTTCCGCAAGGTCGTGGATGTGGATTTGAATGCGCCGTTCATCGTATCCAAAGCATTTATTCCGGGAATGATTGAAAAAGGACACGGAAAAATCATTAACATCTGTTCCATGATGAGCGAACTCGGACGCGAAACGGTAAGTGCCTATGCAGCTGCCAAGGGAGGACTGAAGATGCTTACCAGAAATATCTGCTCCGAATACGGTGAATACAATATTCAGTGTAACGGAATCGGACCGGGATATATCGCGACCCCGCAGACGGCGCCTTTAAGAGAACGCCAGGCTGACGGATCCCGTCATCCTTTTGACAGTTTCATTATTGCCAAAACGCCGGCTGCCCGCTGGGGTACACCGGAAGATTTACAGGGACCGGCTCTTTTCCTGGCATCGGATGCTTCCGATTTCGTAAACGGACATATTCTGTATGTAGACGGCGGAATTCTTGCCTATATCGGAAAACAGCCGTAAGAAAGAATCCGAGAGGATTATCCCGTGAAAGGGCGGGATGTGTATTTACAGATTAAGAGGAAATCCGGCGACGGGTGAAAGTTGATAAGGAAAGAGAGATTATTATGAACGAGATATTAGAGCAGATTTACAGAATCGGTATTGTACCGGTTATCGCATTGGATGATGCCAAAGATGCAAAGCCTTTGGCGGAAGCATTAATCCGCGGCGGATTGCCGTGTGCGGAAGTAACGTTTCGTACTGCGGCGGCGGAAGAATCCATTCGTATTATGGCAGGTGAGTTCCCTGAAATGTTAGTCGGAGCCGGAACTGTTTTGACGACGGAACAGGTGGACCGGGCAGTCGGAGCGGGAGCAAAATTTATCGTAAGTCCCGGACTGAATCCCGAGGTCGTAAAATATTGTGTTTCCAAAAATATTCCCGTGACACCGGGCTGCGCAAATCCGTCGGATGTGGAACAGGCAATTGCATGCGGACTGGAAGTCGTTAAATTTTTCCCTGCCGAAGCGGCAGGAGGTCTTCCGATGATTAAGGCCATGAGTGCACCGTATACACAGATGAAGTTTATGCCGACGGGCGGAATTAATGCAAAAAATATAAACGAATACCTCGGATTTAAGAAAATCATTGCATGCGGCGGTACCTGGATGGTGAAGTCCGATCTGATTAAGGAAGGGGCTTTTGACCGTATCGAGGAGATGACAAGAGAAGCCGTGAACACCATGCTTGACTTCAGCATTAAGCACATCGGAGTTAATGCGGCAGATGAGAAAGAATCCATGGAAACGGCAGAAAAATTCTCCGATTTACTTGGAACGGAGATGAAAAACGGAAACAGTTCCGTTTTTGCCGGCAGTCTGATTGAGGTTATGAAAAAGCCCTATCTCGGAGCATGCGGACACATCGCCATATCAACACCGAATGTTGACAGAGCAGTGTACCATCTCGGCAGAAGAGGCTACAAATTTAATATGGATACCGCAAAATACGATGCGGACGGCAGGATGACGGTCGTATATCTGGAAGATGAAATCGGCGGATTTGCCATTCATCTGGGAAATAAATGATGCCGTATTCAAAAATTTTCCCGACCACGGCAGACGTAAACAAAACCAAAGAAAAAAACATTAAGAAAAGCATTAAGAAAAAGCATTAAGAAAAGAATTAAGAAAAATCATTAAGAAAAAACATAAAAAGTAAGCGCTCAAACACAAAAAATGTACAGGCAGTAAATTAAAAAAAGACAACAGTGAGGGTTAATAATTATGGCAGGAAAAATCGTTACATTTGGTGAAATAATGCTCCGTCTTGCTCCGGAAGGATATTATCGTTTCGTACAGGCGGAAAAATACGGTGCAACATACGGCGGGGGAGAGGCAAACGTTGCGGTATCCCTGGCGAACTACGGACTGGATGCGGCTTTCGTTACAAAGCTTCCCAAGCATGAAATCGGTCAGGCCGGCGTGAATTCTTTAAGACGTTTCGGTGTGGATACTTCGTTCATTACCCGTGGCGGAGACAGGGTCGGAATTTACTATCTTGAAAAGGGTGCGAGTCAGAGACCTTCCAAGGTAATTTACGATCGTGCCGGTTCCTCCATCGCGACTGCAACAACCGATGATTTTGACTGGAATAAAATTTTCGAGGGAGTGGAATGGTTCCACTTTACCGGAATTACTCCGGCCCTGGGCGACAATGTTACGGAAATCTGTGTTGAAGCCTGCAAAGCGGCAAAGGAAAGAAATATTACCGTCAGCTGCGATTTAAACTATCGGAATAAACTCTGGAGTAAGGAAAAAGCCGGACAGGTTATGACGGAACTTTGTCAGTATGTTGATGTTTGTATCGCAAATGAAGAGGATGCTTCCGACGTATTCGGAATCAAGGCAAGCGATACCGACGTTACCACGGGAAAGGTAAACAAAGAAGGATATATCGAGGTAGCAAAGAAACTGGCGGATACCTTCCATTTCTCCAAAGTTGCAATTACGTTAAGAGAATCCCTTTCCGCAAATGACAACAACTGGTCCGCCATGCTTTATACCGAAGGAGAAGCATATTTCTCAAAAACATATAAAATGCACATCGTGGACAGAGTGGGCGGAGGTGATTCATTCGGAGGCGGACTGATTTATGCATGCATAAACAATTTTGCTCCGCAGGAAACGATTGAGTTCGCGGTTGCCGCAAGCTGTCTGAAGCACTCCGTAGAAGGTGATTTCAACATGGTCAGTGTGGATGAAGTGAAGAAACTTGCCGGAGGAGATGCATCCGGTCGTGTGCAGAGATAATCGGATTAACCGGGTAAATTTTATTTAAGAATTATTGCAGCCGGCGGAGATTATTCTGCCGGCTGTATGTTTTGCGCGATACGGCCGTCAAGCGTGTGGTGGAGGAACCCTCCACTGCTCGATTCCGGATTTCGTCATTTACCGGAAATAATATCCGGAAATCCGTAATGAAAGAGGATAAGAAGATGTCAGTTCATGTATTGGAAGAAGCGAATCGTTGCCTTCAGTGCAAAAATCCGCGGTGTATGGAAGGATGCCCGATTCATACCGCAATACCGGAAATGATTCGGATGCTGAAAGAAGGTGAAACACTGGAAGCGGCAAATATGCTGTATGAAAATAATCCGCTTTCCGTGATCTGTTCTTTGGTCTGCAATCACGAAGCCCAGTGTGAAGGGCATTGTGTTCGGGGAATAAAAGAAAATCCGGTGCACATTTCCGCAATAGAAAACTATATTTCGGATTCCTGTTTTGAACGTCTGGAGGAAAAAAGACAGCCGGAAAACGGGATGAAAGTTGCGGTTATCGGAGCCGGTCCCGCCGGCATCACGATTGCGCTTTTACTGGCGGAAAAAGGATACAAAATAACCGTTTTTGAAACAAGGGATAAAATCGGAGGAATCATGCGGTACGGCATACCGGAATTTCGTCTTCCGAAGCGGAATCTGGACCGCTATTATGAAAAGATGAAACGAATGGGAATTCTTTTCCGGCCGAATTTCGGAGTGGGAGGTTCCGTCAGCATACAGGATCTGTTAAGTGACGGCTATAAGTCCGTCTTTATCGGAACCGGTGCGTGGAGACCGAGAAGGCTGAATATTCCGGGAGAAACCTTCGGGAATGTTCAGTATGCCATCAACTATCTGAATAATCCCGATGTATATGATTTGGGGGACCGGATTGCCGTCATCGGATCCGGGAATGCCGCGATGGATGTTGCACGAACGGCTATCCGCCACGGGTCCCGTTTTGTGACGGTATTCTCCCGGGATGAAAAAGTGTCTGCTTCCGTGGAAGAAGCCGGCTATGCACAGATTGACGGAGTTAAATTTGCCTATAACAAAGCGCCCGTACGAATTACCGATGAGGGAGTTGTCTTCGCAGAGACTTTTCGGGACGAAGACGGAAAAATGCTTATGAAAGAGGGTACGGAAAAGCTTTTTGAGGCGGACAGTATTTTAATTGCCGTGTCCCAGGTTCCGCAGGACAAACTGGTAAACCGCGATAAAGAGTTAAAGCTGAACGAGAGGGGGAATCTTGCCACGAACGAAAAAGGCGAAACCACCATGCCCGGGGTTTTTGCATCCGGAGATGTGGTTACCGGAGCAAAAACGGTGGTACATGCGGTGCGCTATTCCAAAGAAATTGCGGAGGATATGGACAGATACATGAAGTCGCTGCCGGCAAACGGCTGATGGGTTATCAAAATGACTTAATACAGATTAAAATAAAAAATCCCTTTTTCGAAAGGGATTTTTATAATGAGAGATGTCTGGAATAAAGATATCCGCCAAGCATCCGCCCGACACTGAAAAGAATGGCACATTCGTCCTGCTGCCAGATTCTCAGGTTGTGAGATTCCGCGCACATCATGTATCCGATGGTTTCGCGGTTTGTGCGGATTCTTGTTACAAGCAGTGTTTCAAATTCATTGTCCCGAATCATTTCGTAGGTTTTCGGAGCCGTATATTTGACTTCGGACAGATTGTTGGAGTTAAACAATTCATCTTTCAAAAGACTGTCAATGTCCGGAACATTGGCAATGATTTCGTCGGAATGAATGCTCTTTAAATTGAATTCTTTGTCAATATAATATAAATTTGTAATTCTCATGTCTTCTTTCAGCACGGAGAAAACCGCCCGAAGTTTTTCGACGGCTCCGTCCACGGAATCAAACGCGACGGAAAGGTTGAGGAAGGTATTGTATAATCCGTGCCCTTTTAAATCCTGAATTACAATATTCTGGTGTTTTTCCTTAACATAGATGATGTAGCAGTTGCGGCCTTTTGTTTTTCCGCGGTAGAGAGTCTTGTCTACCAGGGAAAAAAGCTCGTCGTAACTGTCCGCATCGGCGGGAAAAGTTGCGCTTCCGAGCGTGCCCGTAATGAAAGGCTGACAGGTTTCCAGAGGAATGTTTTTTCTCATTACGTTGAAATTTGCGTACATCTGCAGATAGAAACTTTTTACCAGGTCGTAATTTAAGTCTCTTAAGTTTACCATGAGAAATTCGTCCCCGCCGATTCGTCCCACAATCCCGAGGTCATCGTAATAACGAATTAAATCGGATGCGACGCCGCACAGTACTCCGTCGCCGATTTTGTGACCGTATGTGTCATTAATGAATTTAAAATTATCCAGATCCAGTAAAGCCACGGTAAAGGGAACTCCGTTGTCAATCAGGGAATGGATAAAATCAATCATATAGGGACGCGAAACCAGACCCGTTAATGAATCCAGGATCCCAAAGAGAGAATGGGTCTTTAACAGGTTTCTGAAATAGGAATATCTGTATAGCTGGTCGGTTGTATACCGCAGGAACATTTATTTTCTCCGTAAAAGAACTTATTGTAACTATTCTCATACTACTCTATAATGAGTTACTTTTCAATATATTTTAACAAAAAATGTAAGCGCTTACAATCTGGGATTGTGATAAAATTATTATCGTTTTATTGTGCATTTTTTTATGATAAAATAGAAAAGACAGCGGGTGGATTCATAGCAATACGCTTTAAACGGTTTCGGGGATTTATAAAAATGCGAACGGTCTTTTGATTCGCTCTTAAACGTATAAACGGCCCGGGGAATATTATAAAAAAGGGGATAAGGAATATGTTTCGTGATGATTTTGTATGGGGTGTTGCGTCCAGTGCATATCAGGTGGAAGGAACCGATCCGGTAAATGTCCGGGGGAAGTGCATCTGGGATACTTTTTCCGAAGAGAATCCGATAAATACCAAGGGCGGAAACGGCCTTGTTGCATGTGATCACATGCACAGATATAAAGAAGATTTCGCCATGATGAAAGAGCTGGGAATTAAGGCATATCGCTTCTCCGTAAACTGGTGCAGAATTATACCGGACGGCGTCGGGGAAGTTTCCGAAGAGGGCGTTGCTTTTTACCGGGATTTGATTCTGTCCATGAAAGAAAACGGAATCACCCCGTATCTGACGCTTTATCACTGGGATCTGCCCCAGGCTTTGGAAGATAAGGGCGGATGGGTAAATCCGGAAATTGTGGACTGGTTCGGGAACTATGCGCGTGTTATCGCGGAGCGTTTTTCCGATCTGGTCGAGTATTTCTTTACCATCAATGAACCGCAGTGTGTCATCGGACTTGGCTATGTGGTCGGAGTTCATGCGCCCGGGAAAAAACTCGGATATAAAGAAACGACGCTGGCTTCCGTGAATCTTTTAAAAGCACACGGAACGGCGGTACTGGCGCTTCGCAGGTATTCCGTAAGACCGGTTAAAATCGGATATGCGCCGACCTGCACCATTCCCATTCCGGCGAGTGATTCACCGGAGGATATTGAGGCTGCCAAAAAGAAATATTTTTCCATTACAAAAAATACCTGGGACTGGGCATGGACCGTTGCCTGGTTTTCGGACCCCGTACTTTTGGGAAAATTCCCCGAAGACAGTCTGGAACTGTTTAGGGGAGAAATGCCGGAGATAACGGAAGATGATTTAAAACTGATGCATCAGCCGATTGATTTTCTGGGTCAGAATATCTATAACGGCTATTATATCAAGGCGGGTGAAAACGGAGAGCCCGTTGATGTAATGAAATATCCGGGTTATCAGGAGACCGGCGTACACTGGCCGATTATGGAAGAGTGTCTTTATTGGGGTGCGCGCTTTGCATATGAGCGGTACAAACTGCCGATTTTTATCACGGAAAACGGCATGGCTTGCCACGATGCAATTTCGCTGGACGGAAAAGTGCATGACCCGAATCGTGTGGATTTTCTGGACCGCTATTTATCCGCCCTTCAGCAGGCCGTGGATGACGGAGTGGATGTACGGGGATATTTTCTGTGGTCCGTTATGGACAATTTCGAGTGGGATCAGGGATATCACGGAAGGTTCGGAATTGTGTATACCGATTTCGTAACATTAAAGAGAATTCCGAAAGACAGCGCCTACTGGTATAAAGAGATCATGGAAAGTAACGGCGCGAAGCTTGCCGTCAATAACGGCCTCTGGGTCAGAAGTGCAAGGTGGCATCAGGAAGAAAGTTCCAATTTGTGTAAGAGCAAATAATAAAAAAGAGCAGGGCAAGACATCGTCTTCCCTGCTCTGAGTTTTTTACGGCATTTGGATTTTACCAGTCAAAATCAAAATCGTCATCGAAATAAACATCATCCAGATCATCGTAGAAGAATTCGTCATCATACTCGTAATCAAAGGCGCCAAACGGAGCGGTGCTGATATAATCTTCCGGATCATTGTCCTTTCCGGCAGTTTGGTCGGTTGTGGTAATCATGATATCAATCTGGTTTCCGTTGGTTACTTTGTACATAATCCGTGCATCCGGGCTGTGATGGGACTTGATATGGTTTGTAAGATCGTCAATGTCGGTTCCCATTATTTCTTCAAATGCGCCGCGGACGGTGGAAGGGTTATTGCTGTCCGCAGGAGAGCCGATGGTGGTAATATCACTCCAGCTTACGGCGCGCATAACCTGATCCACGGTAGCGGTATCGTTTGCAATAACGGACGGATCCAAAAGCGCGGTCTGGAGAGCGGTTTTTATGCTATTGGCATACTGCATGTCCGAAGATACATTGGTTTTCTCCGTATATCTCGAAAGGCTCGGTCCCATTATGCTGATGGAAACCGGTACAGTAATAAAGGTACTTAATGTAAAGATTGCACCGATGATAATCGCGGCAATGGAAAGACCTTTCTTGCGGCCGTCCTTCTTCGTAACATCGACGATACCGAGAATCAGACCGATTATGGAAGTACATCCGAGCAAAGATAAAATGAATGCGGCGATGGAAAGACCGGTGATTTTCCCGGCTTTGGATTTTGCCGTATCTGCTTCGGGAGCGGGAGTTGTGTATTCAGCCTGGGCATATGGAGCCGGTGCCGGCTGGGGTGCTGCCTGATAGTAAGCCTGTTCGGGTGCTGCTTCCTGATAAGTTTGTGCAGCCGGTTCGGGTGCTGCCGCAGGCACGGGCTCGGAATAAACCGGAGTTTCGACAGTGGCAGTTTCGGCAGATGTTTCGGGAGCAGGCGCAGGGGTGGCATCGGCCGGGGCAGTTTCCGGGAAGCGGTATCCGCAATTTACGCAGAATTTGTCAGTATCATTCAGTTGTGTACCGCAATTTTGACAGAATTTCATATGGGTTCTCCCTTCGAATTAATCATATCGTGTTCATTGTATCGCTATGTTCGTTATCCGGTACGGATATACAAAAGTGATACTATTCTTTTTGAATGGAGTTGTCAAATGGAACCGGCTTAGAGGATTGGTGAAGTTTAAACATTTTTAGGGAAAATATATAGACAGCGTCTTTCCGCATTGTTTATAATTAAAATTATCAAATATACATTATGTTTCGGCAAAACATTCGAAAGGGTGCGACGCAAAGCCCAGGGCCTAAGCTTTAATAGTATGGCAGTCGGTTGCAACTTTTATTTGGCATCGCTGAAAAAAGGCAGATGCCTGTTTTTGTAATTATGGAGGTGTATTTTTTTAGAAGAAGTAAAGGGGAAACGGAATGGCGAGATTTTGTAAACACTGTGGAAGACAAGTGAACATGGAAACAAAATTCTGCCCCGGTTGCGGGAAGGCATTGAAAACGTTTTCGGAAGATAATACGGAACAACTGACGCCGAAATTTTGCCCTAAATGCGGAAAGCTGCTTATGGAAGGGGCATTATTCTGCGTGAACTGCGGTACTGCGATAAGGGGTAAAACAGTAAAAACGGAAAAAGCGGAAAAAGCGGTTAAGCCGGAAAGTCCGGAAGAAATCATAAAACCTACAGAGCAGCCGAAACAGGCTGTACAGCCGAAGCAGAATGAACAGCCGAAGCAAACGAAGAAATCGGGAAAGGCTGCAGTTCCGGTAATAATCGCGGCGGTCGGTATCGGCATCGGTGCGGTTGCAATCCTTGCCGTGGTAATCGTTGTCGGAATTGTAATTGCCATATCACGTCCGAAAACGCCCGGTCACGGCGGCGGAAATACCGGAGAATATTCTTCGGATTACAAGGATAATCCCGGTCTGTCGGCGGATTATAGTGATGACGATATAAGAAATTATTATATGGAATCCGAGGTTACGTATTCTTCCGATGAAATCAAAAATGCTCCTTCACAGACTGCAAGCGTGGGAGATGAAAATACGCAGGTCACATTTGAAAACATGACGGTAGATTTCGGCGACGGTAATTTTGACGAAGGTGAAGAATGGACATTTACGGTTCGGGAACTGCCGGAAAAAACGGACAGCAATACCGGTGAAACATATAGAACATGGGATTTCGATTTAGAAGATAAGGATTCTTTTGATTTTTACGTGGATGTTACGGTTCCGTACGGAGACGTCGCAGATCCGTATATGCTGACCGTCAAGCACTACGATGAAGAACTCGGGATGTGGGAGTATGTTCCCTACGAAATCGATGAAGAAAACGGAGAAATAACATTCAGTCTGAATCATTTTTCTTTGTCTTCCATATGCTCCGCATGGATGCAGGACAGGGAAGAAGCACTAAACGATATGGATGAATTATCCCCGGAGTTTAAGGAAAGTCATGACAGGGATGCCCGTTATCTGACGACATCGCTGTCACCCGCAAAAATAGACAAGGCGGTTTATAATACGGTAAGTGACGAGCAGAATCTTGGACTGATAAAAGGTATTTATTCAGACAGCAATCTTTCGTGGATTGATAAGTTTTCAAAAAATTACGGGGATATTATCACCGTTTCCGGCATCACTCTGGACTGGCTGGATATAGCAGGATATGGTGCATATGTTCCGGAATTTGTTAAAGTGACGGTTGGTGATATAGGTAGTGCATTTACCAATGTCAGACTGATTTCGAAGTTTATCAAAAGCGGAAGTATTTCGGATTTTCTAAAGAAGAACTGGAAAGATTTTCTGGGTATCGTTTTAGGTGTCGGAGCGAAAAAAAGCCCGCATATTATGGTATTAAAAGCCGTAGTGGATTCATTCTTTTTTGCGGAGGAAAAGATATCTTCGTTTCAAAACAATATCCTTTACAACGGAAAAAGCAATGCTGTTGAAGATGTCTACTATCAGTTTACCCATGACGGACGGGTGGTATGGATTCCAAGTCAGAATGCACTGGATTACCGGCTGACTGCGGATGATAATACAAAGATTAAGAGTAAATACAGTCAGACACAAAAGCAGAGCTGGGTAGATAATAAAACGACGGATGATTTATATAAGGGCTACCGGATTGATGTTAATAATATACGGACATTTTATCTGGTTATGAATAAGATTCAAAATGATTATCCGGATAATCCGGAAGTCTGGATGGATAAATTCGATCAGTTTTTGGAACAATATGCGGATTATTTCTGGACACTGCCGCAGTATCAAAGAGATGCAATTATTGAGGGTCTTTCCAACGCCAGATCGGATACCAATCCGCTGTATTCTTATGCAACATCCACGACGGCTGCTACCTATTCGTATACGGAGGAAGAAAAAGAAAACTATACTTCCGAAATGATTAAGTCAATAAAAAAGGAATTGGCGGATAAAAAGTTCTACGATACCTATTTAGAACAGGCTGAAAAAAGATCCATGTACCTGACCAACCAGATGGTTGCAAAATATAATAAACGCCTGAACAGCAGGATTACATTCAAACTGGTCATGACGGATAAGAATCAGAATCTTCTTACATTTGACAAGTCGGAGTATAAAGACTGCTATATCATAATGGATCCGACGGAGAATAACAGCCTGAAATTATACGAGCCGTGGGAAATGAGTAAGTCATCGACGGATATTTTTGACTGTACATATTTGTCCTATTGCGCGGCGGGATTCCCGACAAAGATACTTATTTATAAATCGAAGGAAGCTTACCGGAAAAAGGAGAACCCGGTTAAGACACTAAATTTTACCGTTGAGGAAGGTCAGGACGAGGTAATCGTGACGGATGAAGTGAAAGAAGTTGATGCTTACGAAGGTTATTACGAGGCTGTATCCGGGGGAGAACTTCGTATAAATGGAGAAACAGCAAGCGCGGATAATTTGCTTGGTGTTATTGTATACAAGTATGAAGATACATATTACATGTATTTCACGAGTCATCCGGAAGATTGTATAAATCAGATTAAAAATGAGGGAGAGAAGCATTTCCATGATTCTATTTATGGTGCTTCCGATGTAACGGGGGAAACATTTGATAAAGATAGCGAAGAGGCGGAATATAATTCATATTCGAGCCGAATTGATTCAGTGGGAGATAAATATGCGGAAAAATATGAAAATAACAAATCCTATAAAATGAGGTTTAAAGAAGAAAACGGAGAGATTTATATGGAGGTAGAAATGGTAGATGAAGAGAAGGGGTATCGTATTGACAGCGAAGGAAATTATGTTTGGGAACCTAATTGGGACAGTAAGACCACATACACTTTTTCCGGAAAAAGAGTAAAAGTATTTGATTAGCAGAACTTATAGCAGAAAGAAATTTCAAATCCGGAAACAACATCGACTCGGTCGAAGAAAGGGGAAAATTATGTTTTGTATTCATTGCGGAAAACAGATCGAAGAAGGAGACCGGTTCTGTGAATTTTGTGGTGGATTGCAGGAAATTGCACCGGAACCGGAGGTAAAATTACAGCCGGGAGGAATGACGCAGCCCGTGCAGCAACCGCTGGCTGCAGCACCGGTACAACCGCAGGTAGTTTATGTCCAGCAGCCGCCGCTTCAGGCAACCGTTCCACAACCGGCTCCCGGACCTGCACCTGTACCCGCACCGAAGAAGAAAAAACCTCCGATTGCACTGTTTATAATCCTCGGAGTTTTACTTACAATTGGGATCACTGCGGCAATTATAATTACCGTTATTGTTATCGCTGTTGTAAAAGGCGGAAAAGTTTTGAAAGAGGATCTTTCCGATTACGGTAAGACGCAGGTGGAATCCTACATGGAAGAAAACGAATTAAACCCGGACCAATTCATGGAAGGCGGACAGAACGGAACCGGAGATATCGGACAGTTTGGAGACGGCGGAGATATCGGGCAGTACGGAGACAGCGGAGATATCGGACAGTACGGAGACGGCGGAGACATCGGACAGTATGGAAACGACAGCATGTCCTGGGAGGGACTCGGAAATCCGAAACTCGAGGATTTTAATTGGTATTATGCGGGAGAATACGGTTACGTCGACGGAGTAAAGTGGCTCGATTCTACGCAGTATCAAGGAAAATGGAAAGGCATGATTATCTATTCGGCGGACGGGTCGGAGGAACTTGTGAATTTGGACCTTAATGTGAATCCCGATACCGTTTCGCTGCTTGTGGACTGGTACATGATGCATATCGGCGGAAACGAACTTCTGCCGGAGGATGATTTGGACGATGTGCTTTTAACCGGCTATGAATGGGGGAACGGCATTTATGCGGAAGCAAATTCCGTAACTGTCGAAATCAATGAATTCTGGGAGATTGGCGGAACACAGTTCGGCAAGGGCGTATTGAAAATACCCGGCGCAGACGATAACGTGATTCTGCTGGTTCGACCGTAACACAATCCTCATACAGAATAAAATTTACAAACCCCATATAATTTACTATACTAATGAGTGCCTGTTGCCGATGGGGTGATGGGCACTTATCAGATGAAAGGTACCAAAAGGAGAACATCATGATTAATCAGGAATTCAAAGACATGATCCAGGCGCCCAGTGTGATTCGTGCACTGGCAGGCTATGCAAACAAACGCGGACAGGAA
>OMRN01000228.1 GCA_900313265.1 uncultured Lachnospiraceae bacterium
CTCTGACTCATGAGGAAGTGAAGGAAGCCGGACTGAAAGCGGCGCCGCTTTTCGCCAAACTGATTACCGAGAGCATTACTGGCATGGCATAATGCCGGTTAAGACTACGATGGGGATGCGGCGAATGAATTCCCTCGCTGGGGGACGCTCGCGCTATATTTCGAACGTAGCGGTACTAAATTCGCCTGAAGGACAGGCTCATTAAGTACCGACGTTCTCAAAATCCCCACTCGGGAATTATTAGCGCCGAATCCTTATGCGAAGTGTATCGGAGGCATTATGCCGGTGAACGGTACGATGGCGATTCGACAAATGAATTAGCGCCGAATCCTTATGCGAAGTGTATTGGAGGCATTATGCCGGTGAACGGTACGATGGCGATTCGACAAATGAATTAGCGTCGAATCCTTATGCGGAGTTTATTGGAGGCATTATGCCGATGAAAGGTATTATGACGATTCGGTAAATGAATGGGGGGAATATGGAAAACAGGGAAATGATTAGACGGGCGTTAGAGGCCAGGAAGAGTGCATACTGCCCGTACTCGCATTTTGCGGTCGGAGCATGCGTGGAATGTGAGGACGGCTCACTGTATGATGGATGCAACATTGAAAATGCATCCTACGGGGCATGCAACTGCGCGGAGAGAACGGCGATATTTAAAGCAATCAGCGAAGGGCATACACGGATTGTACGAATTGCCGTTGCAGGAGGAAAAGAAGGGGAAGACCCTTCGGAATATACTTATCCTTGCGGAATCTGCCGACAGGTTTTATTTGAATTCGGAGGAGAAAAAACGGAGGTTATTCCGGTTATTTCCGAAGAAAAGGCTTTAAAAACCACCATGGGAGAACTTCTGCCGGATGCCTTCGGACCGGATAATTTATCAAAGGAAACGGATTAAATGAAAGTACTTATAGTGATAGCTGTTATTGCGGCCGTTATTGCGATTATCCTGATTATCGGAAAAATATCGGAGAAGCAAAGAGAACTGAGGTTTCGCGGCCGGCTCGAGCGGGAATTTTCAAAACCGCTTGATTTTGAGTATTCCCGTGAACGGGAAAACGCGATGCAGGGATACTTCCTTCATCACAACGATGACGGCTTCTTTGTGGATGATATTACCTGGAATGATTTCGGGGTATCGGATTTTATCATGAAGTATAATCATTCCTATTCTTCACCGGGCGATGAGTATATGTATTACCGATTAAGGACGCCGGTTTTATCCGAAGAAGAGGGAAATTTCGCACATCTGGAAGAAACGGTTTCCGTAATGGAGAAAAATAAAACCTTCCGCCAGAATTTTCAGGTAATTATGGCTCGCCTCGGACGAAGCGGCAAGTTTTCACTGTATACGTATCTCGACTTTCTTTCGGAAGTGGAAAAAGACAAACCGGTATTAACGATTTTAAGCTGGCTTGTTTATATAGCCGCCGTCGTACTGATGTTTTTTAATTTTTTCCCGGGACTGATGCTCATGATTTTCTGGGTTTGTGTGAATGTGGTCGCATATCTTATCCGGAAGAAAAAAATCGAGCCGTATTTTAACAGTTTTACCTACATTCTTCGTCTGCTTAAGGCGACGGACGCATGTCTTAAAATTCTGCCGGATGAATTTGAAGAAGAGCGGAAAGCATTAAAGGAAGCAAAATCAAAGCTTCGCGGGATTTCATCCGGAAATATTGTATTTCTCCAGTCCGGATCCTCCGATGCGGTTACGGATATCGGAAACGGTCTTATGAATTTCATAAAAATGTTTTTTCATCTCGATATATTTATTTTTTACCGGATGAAGGAACAGATTGAGAATAATTCCGATGCGGTTGATACGATTTTTACGACGCTCGGAAAAATGGATATGGCGGTAAACATTGCTTCTTACCGGGCAATTTTGCCGTATTACTCCGCGCCTGAGTTCTCGGATAAATGTGTATACGAAACGGAAGAGATGATTCATCCGCTTTTGCTTGATGAGGGTGTGGCCAATTCGATTTCCGTTCACAAAGGAACGCTGCTTACCGGCTCGAATGCATCCGGTAAATCCACGTTCCTTCGCATGATCGGTCTGAATGCGCTTCTTGCGCAGAGCATGCATACGGTTTATGCGAAAAAATACAACGCGGGATTTTTCCGTATTTATTCGTCCATGTCCTTACAGGACAGTCTGCAGAATCATGAGAGTTATTATATGGCGGAAATCAAAAGCGTGAAGCGAATTCTGGAGCAGAGTGAAGATACTTCGTCTTACCTGCTTTGCTTTGTGGATGAAGTGCTTCGCGGGACGAATACGAAGGAGCGAATTGCTGCCGGTGCGCAGATTATGCGATATATGCAACAAAAACATACCCTCTGCTTTGCGGCTACGCACGACATCGAACTGGCGCATATGCTGCCTCCCGATTTTGAAAACTATCATTTCGATGAGGAAATAGAAGAGAATGATATTTCATTCCCGTATCGTTTAAAAGAAGGATATGCTACATCGCGCAATGCGATAGCGCTTCTTCGGATTATGGGTTATCCGGATGAAATTGTGAAAAAGGCCGGAGAGACGGTTGAGACACTGTAAAGTGGCAGGATTGCGGGAGTTGTTAAGTAATGAAGCGATTAATATAGACAGTAACAGGATATGACAATGACAAAAGTATTTTTATATTCCGACGGATCGGCAAGGGGAAACCC
>OMRN01000317.1 GCA_900313265.1 uncultured Lachnospiraceae bacterium
CCTTACGGAGCGACTCCCGGACACGGCATGGAATGGGCAAGACTGATAACCCAGTTTGCGCTTTCCATGTGGGGATACGAAGAAAAGGATGGTGTGATTGTTCCTTCAAAGCAGGCGATTCCCTATATTGAGAAAGCGGAAAAATTGTATGAAAGAGCATACGCGGATGCCTGGAATGCCGACGGAGCGAAAGGTTTTGTCTATACCACGGACTGGGACGGAAAACCGGTCGTTCATGACCGCATGCACTGGACGCTGGCCGAAGCAATCAATACATCCGCCGTTTTATATAACGTTACCGGAAGACTTCGTTACCGTGAAGATTATGCAGAATATCTTTCGTATCTTGAGGAGTCTGTCCTGGATTCTTCGTGCGGTTCGTGGTTTCATCAGCTGGATGAGAAAAACCGCTTAAAAGAAACGGTCTGGCCGGGGAAACCGGATATTTATCATGCGTTCCAGTCGATGATTATTCCGCATGTTTCGCCGGATAAGTCGGTTGCTGTGGAAGGTGGGAAGTTTCTTTCACAGATAATCGTTTGAAATGATTTTTTACAGGGTACGGATATTTACGAATCAGGGGGCGAATTCATGAGGGTAGGAATTTTAGGAGCCGGTTCGATTGCCGGAAAAATGGCAGATACCATTGCACACATCCCGGATGTTGAAAACTATGCGGTCGCATCGAGGGATTTGAAGAAAGCGGAAGAATTCGCCAAAATACACGGGATTTCAAAAGCGTACGGTTCCTACGAAGAACTTCTTTCGGATTCTTCGGTGGATTTGATTTATATCGCTCTTCCGCATTCCCATCATTATGAATGGACATTAGAAGCATTCAATCACGGCCGGAATGTGCTTTGCGAAAAAGCTTTTGCGGTGAATGCAGGACAGGCGGAAGAGATGATTCAAATTGCCCGCGATAAAAATCTTTTGCTTGCGGAAGCAATCTGGACCAGATATATGCCTTCCCGAACTATCATTGACGAAATCATCAAATCAGGCATAATAGGAGAACTAAAATCCGTCTGTGCCAATCTGGGATATAAAATCAACCATGTAAAGCGTTTGACGGACCCGGCACTTGCCGGAGGAAGCCTGCTTGACCTAACCGTATATCCGCTGAATTTTGCGTCCATGGTATGGGGCGATGATTATACCCGGATGGAAGCGTTCTGCGCATATACCGATACGGGAGTTGACGGTCAGGATACGGTTTCGCTTTTTTATCCGGACGGAAGAACGGCCTCGCTTTTTACGACAATTTATTCCGCAACGGACCGAAGAGGCATGATTTACGGGACGAACGGTTATATTGAAGTAATAAATATCAATAATCCGGAAAAAATAATAGTTTTTGTGAACAGTAATAACAGACCGGTTCTTTATAAAGAATATAGCATTCCGGAGCAGATTTCCGGATACGAATACGAGGTTTTATCGTGTAAGAAAGCAATGGAAGAGGGGAAATGCGAATGCCCCGAAATGCCACACGAAGAAACAATCCGCATCATGAAACAGATGGATGAAATCCGGAAAAAATTCGGAATCGTTTATCCGTGTGAATAATACATTCTAAAAAAAATCGCCATGATTCGATTTTTCGTGTATAATAAGATTGTTAATAATATAACAAAGTTTTCCGGAAGGAGCATCATTTTATGAAAAAGACAATTATTACGGTTGTAGGAAAAGACGGTGTCGGCATTATTGCCAAGATCTGCACGTATCTTGCCAATAACAAAATCAATATCGAAGATATTTCTCAGACCATCGTTCACGGATATTTTAATATGATGATGGTAGTGGATATGAATGAATCCTCGAAAGCATTCGAAGATATTGCATCCGAACTTAGTCAGATCGGAGAGGAAATCGGAGTTGTTATCCGTTTGCAGAGGGAAGAGATTTTTGATTCCATGCACAGAATCTGATTAAAAAAAGAGCGCATTGATATTTACCGGATTTTTCAGGCGGTATATCGGTTCAGTTTTATTCATTTTTATCATTTATTTCGATGAGAGATTACAAGAAAGGCAGGTAAAGCCTGTGATTACCAGACGTGAAGTTTTAGAAACCAACGAAATGATTCAGAAGGAGAATCTCGACGTACGTACGATTACGATGGGAATTTCCCTTCTTGACTGCATGGATGCATCTTTGGATGAATGCAGACGCAAAATACATGACAAAATTTATGACAAAGCGAAAAATCTCGTAAAAACCGGAAAAGATATCGAGCGCGAGTTCGGAATTCCGATTGTCAACAAACGAATTTCCGTAACACCGATTGCGATGATCGGTTCGGCCTGCTGCAAGAGCCCGGAAGACTATGCTTTAATTGCCCGTACGCTTGATGATGTGGCAAAGGAAGTCGGCGTGAATTTTATCGGCGGTTATTCCGCACTCGTAAGCAAAGGAAGCACGCCTTCGGACGAACTTTTAATGAAGTCGATTCCGCTTGCCTTATCGACAACGGACCGGGTATGTTCTTCGATAAATTTAGGGTCGACCAAAACCGGCATTAACATGGATGCGGTAAGACTGATGGGAGATATCATTAAGGAAACCGCGGAAAAAACGAAAGAACAGGATTCACTCGGCTGCGCCAAACTCGTGGTATTCTGCAACGCGCCCGACGACAATCCGTTTATGGCCGGTGCTTTTCACGGAGTGACCGAAGGAGACTGCGTTGTTCATGTCGGCGTTTCCGGTCCGGGTGTTGTCAAAACCGCACTTGAAAAAGTCCGTGGGGAAAACTTTGAAGTTCTTTGCGAAACCGTCAAAAAGACCGCTTTTAAGGTAACCCGCGTCGGACAGCTGGTAGCAAAGGAAGCGTCCGCAAGACTCGGTGTTCCTTTCGGAATCATTGATTTATCGCTTGCACCCACACCGGCCATCGGCGATTCGGTTGCGGATATTTTATGCGAAATCGGCCTTGAATATGCCGGAGCTCCCGGAACAACCGCTGCACTGGCTTTGTTAAACGATCAGGTGAAAAAGGGCGGTGTGATGGCTTCCTCCTATGTTGGCGGCTTAAGCGGCGCGTTTATTCCCGTTTCGGAAGATCAGGGTATGATTAATGCGGTGGAAGCCGGCGCCCTTACCATTGAAAAACTAGAAGCCATGACCTGTGTATGCTCCGTCGGACTTGATATGATTGCCATTCCCGGCGATACCCCGGCCACGTCCGTTTCGGGAATTATCGCGGATGAACTGGCCATTGGCATGGTCAATGCAAAAACAACCGCTGTCCGTATCATTCCCGTCATCGGAAAAGGTGTCGGTGAAACCGTGGAATTCGGCGGCTTGCTCGGTCATGCGCCGATTATGCCCGTGAACGGATTTTCCTGTGAGAATTTCGTAAACCGCGGTGGCAGAATTCCGGCTCCGATTCACAGCTTTAAGAATTAAGTGTTTTGAAAACCGAAGAAATGCCTGTTGGTTGAATTATGGAAGAGAAGAAGCGTTTTCGCGATATTTTCAATTTGAATTTTTTTGTTCTGTTATTTCCGGTTGCGGCACTGGAAATATATTTGCTTATCCTTTTAATCCGGGATTTTTCCATTCTTCATATCGGATGGTTTTTAATGTGCACGGTACTTTTGATTCTTGATATTTTCTGGATGCAGGCACGTTTTTTTGAAGACCGCGATGCATTAAACAAAGAGATTCGCGCATGGGATCAGCGAAGAAAACAGGCAAAGAAAGCCGGAATTTCTTTTACGGAACCGAAACCGGAGAGAAAGAAAATATTAACGCCTCCGGGAGCGGCTGTATTCGGAGTGGTTTTGGCGGTCGTTTTATACGGTTCCATTGTGCTGGCGCTTTTTAACATTGCCATCCCGAGGGGACCGGGGAAATATGTTAAGAATATTGCGGAGCTGAAAAAAGACCGGCCGGATGTTTACTATTTTTTTCCGGATCGGATTCCCGGGAATTCTTCCGGAATGAAGTGGAAAGTACAGCCGTCGATTATGCAGGGCCAGGGATATGAAGTTTTATATTTCTATACGGACTCCGGCTATATTGTGAATGAGCTCGAAACGTACTGTAAAGACATTGAACCGAAGACTTATGACGACATGCCGGTCGGCGTTTTATATGATGAACTTGAAGATGCTGAATTAGAGCATGTGGAATGGTATGAAATTTATAATAACGGCGATTTAAATCACGAACATGCGTGGGGAATTTTTGTGGAGCCGGAGTTGAATCTGATCGGGTATTTTGCACAGTAGGATTTGCACAAACAAAGATGTTGTTTTCATTCGGTCTGATATTTTTTTATGAGGGGATAGCATGAAAAAAAGTATTTTTCTTTTCTTGACGGGGGTGTTGCTTATTATGTGTTTATCGGGATGCGGAAAAACAAAATACAATCTTTTATATGACGGATACGGATTCGAATCGAAAAAGACAAAATATACGGCCGGAGAGACCGTTACGGTTTATTATGATTTGATTGCTACGGATACGGATTACAGCTTCTTTTTGGACTGTGACGATGTTTCTTTAAAGCAGGATTATGATAATTCGCATGGATATATTTTTACCTTTACGATGCCCGATCATGATGTAACAATCGGTGTAAAATCCAGAAATTCCATGGAATACGATCCCGGCGCCATGAGCGGTTACGGAAATGAACCGGAGAGTACGGATGACGGAACTGATGCCCCTGCCGGCGAAGGTATGTGGGTATGCCCCGAATGCGGATATAACGCCAATACCGGCGGATTCTGTTCGAATTGCGGAAGAAAGAAGGATGCGTAGAAAGGA
>OMRN01000352.1 GCA_900313265.1 uncultured Lachnospiraceae bacterium
GTATCTTCAATCGGATTTCCGTTTATCGAAATCAGCTTATCTCCTTTTTCAAATCCGCATTCCTCGGCTATGCTGCCCGGAAGAACGCTTTCAATTACATGTTTTTTCATTCGTTTGTTTTAATATATAAAAAAATATAACCGCTCTTTCGGATTTCAAGGCGGTTATATACGCCGGGCAGCCTCTGGACTGCCCGGCATTTATCGTTTTTCATTATTTTAAGATAATCTTTTTAAAGCTCTTCTTGCCCTTACGAATGATTACTTCCGTGTTTCCGATAAACTCTTTCGTATAGGTCTTGTAAATATCCGAAATCTTTTCATCGTTTACGGTGACACCGCCCTGTTCAATGGCGCGTCTTGCATCCGAACGGCTCGTGGCAAGCCCGGCTTTTACCAGAATGCCCATTAAATCAATGCTTCCGTCTTCCTTAAAATCGCCGTCCTCAAGCTCTGTTTTCGGCATGTTTTCATTATTGCTTCCGCCTCCGAACAATGCAAGGGATGCTTCTTTTGCCTTACCGGCTTCTTCCGCACCGTGAACCAGCGCCGTCAGCTCATATGCCAGAATGTCCTTTGCCTCGTTTAACTGGCTTCCTTCCCAGGAATTCATGGCATTTATCTCTTCAATCGGAAGGAATGTCAGCATACGAATGCAGTTTAAAACATCCTTGTCATCGACATTTCTCCAGTACTGATAGAACTCAAACGGTGATGTCTTGTTCGGATCGAGCCATACAGCACCGTTTCCGGTTTTTCCCATTTTCTTTCCTTCGGAATTTAAAAGGAGCGTAATCGTCATGGCATGCGCATCTTCTTTTCCGAGTTTTTTTCGAATCAGTTCACGACCGCCTAACATATTGGACCACTGGTCGTCGCCGCCAAACTCCAGATTGCATCCGTATTCCTCATATAATTTGAGGAAATCGTAGCTTTGCATCAGCATATAGTTAAATTCAAGGAAACTAAGACCGTCCTCACTGGCAAGACGCTGTTTGTAGCATTCCGCACGGAGCATGTTATTTACTTTAAACATGGAACCGATATCTCGGATGAATTCAATATAATTCAAATCCCTTAACCAGTCCGCATTGTTGACCATTCTGGCTTTTCCTTCGCCGAATTCGATAAAACGACTCATCTGCTTTTTAAAGCATTCGCAGTTATAATCGATGGTTTCGGTGGTCATCATTTTCCGGAGGTCCGTTCTTCCGGTCGGATCTCCGATCATTCCGGTTCCGCCTCCGACTAATGCAATCGGCTTGTTTCCGGCCATCTGAAGTCTTTTCATTAAGCAAAGCGCCATAAAATGACCGACATGGAGGCTGTCCGCCGTCGGATCAAATCCGATATAGAAGGTGGCTTTTCCGTTATTTACAAGTTCTTTTACCGCCTCTTCGTCGGTAACCTGAGCAATTAAGCCTCTTGCCGTTAATTCGTCGTAAATGGTCATTTTCTTATCTCCTGTTGCTATAATAATATTTCTTTATTCTTTCGTGAATTCCATTTCGCTTCCGGCATCTTCCTCTTCGTCAATCCAGGTCAGTTTGCCGTCATTCAGATAGAACTTGCCGACTCCGTTTTCGTAAACAACGGTTTCTTTCGGTTCGGACTCGGTATCTTCAAAAACAACTTCCACACGGGTTCCGTCGGAAGCCATAAGCATACCGAACTCCTCGTCATAAGTACAGGTATAATTCCAGTAAGTGGTTTCAGCTGCGCTGTTTCCCCATTTAATACTTACCGGATACTCGCCGTTATTCTCTTCAATCGAAATATAGGCTCTGCCGCAGGACCAGACGCCGACAAATTCATCCGCCGATACGGGATTCTCGGGCACGTTTGCTTCCATGGCACGTTCAAAATGCATTTCCCCGTCCTGTCCGGAATAAATATCCGTCGGATATCCGTCTTCTTCATCGATAGCGAAGGAAGCCCATTCATTGCCGTCCTGTCCGTAGAAAACATACCAGCGGGATTTGCTTCCGTCCGGATGATCCTCAAATTCAACCGCAACATCACCGTACTCGGCACCGCCGCCGCGATATTCAAGAACATAACTTCCGTCCTCGTTAACCGTTAACTCTCTGGCATCGAGAACATCTCTTTCATACCATAATCCGACAATCGGTGATAAATCGTTCTCCAGCTCCTCAAGTTCGGCATTTCCCTGCGTATTTGCGCTCGGGTCCTCAACGCTCCATACTACTTCCGAGTTGATTTCAACTTTTCCGGATACATTGCTGTTCACATTGCATGCCGCAAGTGTTGCCAAAGCGCCTGCCATTGCAAGCAGAATTAATTGTTTTTTCATAGAATTCTCCCTTTCTCCCTTTTAAAACCTTTTTACATTTCCGGTTAAAATTTATCATCATCCGGTTTTTCCGGTTCATGAACAACCGTCCGATCATCCGGTTCAAAAATCATAATCCGTAAGAAAACGCATTTTGAATCCAGCGAATCTCTTCCCCCGAAACGGCTATGACATCAAATCTCATCGGAGCAAAATCCGAAACGGCGTGTTTTACGCGGTAATAGTCCGCCACTTTGCAAATTGTTCTCTGTTTCTTTAAATTTACCGCTTCTTCGGCATATCCGGCCGATTCGTTCACGCGGTATTTCACTTCGAAGAATACCAGATACTCCCGGTCATAACCGATTAAATCGATTTCTCCGAAACGGCTGCGGAAATTTTTTTCCAAAATCCGGACACCGTTTTTTACAAGATATTCTTCCGCAAGTTTCTCGTATTCCGTTCCGATATTTCTTTTATTGTAAGGCAAATAAAACTCCTTTATTATACGAAATTTCCGATAAAGCTTCTTCTGTGAATCGGAGTCGGCCCGAGTTTTTTTATTGCCTCGATATGCGCCGCACTTCCGTATCCTTTATTCGATGCAAAATCATACCCCGGATACTGCCTGTCATATTCCACCATGAGACGGTCTCTCGTAACCTTTGCTATAATGCTGGCTGCTGCGATCGATACGCTTTTGGCATCTCCTTTGATAATCGGCACCTGTTTCATGGGAAGTCCCGGAATGGTAACCGCATCGTTTAAAAGAACATCCGGAACCACATTTAAAGCAGCAACCGCATCTCTCATCGCTTCATATGTTGCCTGCAGGATGTTAATTTCATCGATACGTTCGTTTGTACGAAATCCGATTCCGACGCTTACGGCTTCTTTCATGATTACGTCGTAAAGCTCTTCCCTCTTTTTTTCGGTTAATTTCTTGGAATCGTTTAAGTAAAGAATTCCCGAATCTTTCGGTAAAATCACGGCAGCCGCATATACCGGTCCGGCAAGCGGTCCTCTGCCGACTTCGTCGATTCCGCAGACGAAACCGAACGATTCATACTTTTTTTCATATACCTTAAGGCTTTCGGTCCGCATGATTTCCCTGCGGACGGCTTCGATTCCGGCTTCGGCTTTCTTTACCAGATTCTTCACGCCCTGCCTTTCATCCCCCGAATATTCCGCGATAAATGCTTTTAATTCTTCTTCGGAGGCCGCCAGCGCGTACTGGCTCTTAATACTGCTTATGCTTTCCATATTCTTTCATTTTAAACCGTCTGTTCGCAGTTTTCTTTTACGGCTATTTACGGCTTTTTTCTACAGTTTTATTTTACGATTATATTCTGCTGTTTATTTCTTATCGGCATGTTTTACGAGTCCGAATTTATCGAACGGATAAATCCGAAGCCACGCTCTTCCGATAATATCTTTTCTTTTTATGTTTCCGACCATGGAATCACGGCTGTCCGACGAATTGTTCCGGTTGTCTCCCATAACAAAATACTCGTCCGGCCCCATGGTAATGGTTGTTTCCGCCCTTCCGGGATTTAAGATTACTTCATTTCCGTAATTGTCTTCCAGAACTTTTCCGTTGATAAAAATCGTTCCTTCGGCATTGATAAAAATATCTTCTCCGGGCAACGCAATGATTCTCTTGATATAATAGGTTTTCTTTGCGTGCTGATACGGAAATACAATTACATCGAAACGCTTCGGATCGGCAAAACGATAGGAAATTTTATCCACGATTAAGTTGTCTCTGTCCTCCAAGGTCGGATTCATGGATCCGCCCTCCACGATGGTTCGCTGTCCGACAAAAGTAACAATCAGAATCGAAACAACCAAAACGCCGACAAAATACAAAAGCATTTCCAAAAGATCTTTCCACACCGGCTTTAATCTTCTCTTTCCCGTTTTTCCTTCCGGATTCTCTTCTTTATTCTCCGAAGAAGCATCTCTGTCCGAAGAAGATTCCCCATCCCCGGCATCCTCTCCTGCTTTTTCCTGTTCTTCCAGGTATTTCTTTACTTCTTCCGTATCCAGTTTTTTTGTTTCCGCAACATCGTCCAGAATTTCCGTTTCGTCCATTTCAGACCCCTTTTTCCTCTTAAAATTCAGTTACGGGCTCCTTTTTAAGCAATCAGCAACCCAATTTATTATTATACCACATTCCCTTTGCAAACGCAGTAATATTCCCGCAAAATTTCTTTAAATTCCCGTCATTCGTCTTCCGGCGGAAGTTCCAGTGTAATTCTTCCCAGTTTTCCGTTCCTGAAATCGTCTAAGAAAAGTTCCGCCGCTTTCTTTAAATCCGGTTCCTCCCCTTTTTTATAACATTTTCTCGCTTCGGCGATCCTTAATAAAATCTCCTCCGGCCGGCTTTCTTTTCCTTTTTGTTCTTCCGTCTCATGTCCATTGTTTGCCCGGACTTCCTCTTCCCCGGAAGAACCTTCTCCTGCGATTATTCCGTAGCGGTTTGAAATCAGGCTCTCATCCATGATACAAAGCCTTTCAATCAGTTTCATCGCAAGTTCTTCCGAAGGCAGAATATTGTCGTTTATTGAACCGATAAACCCGATATTAAGACCGGTTTCCTGATCTTCAAACTTCGGCCAGAGAATTCCCGGTGTATCGAGCAAATCAAGATTTTTGCCGATTTTTATCCACTGTTTGCCCTTTGTAACACCCGGTTTGTTTCCGACCGTCGCAGCATTTCTTTTGGCCAGATTATTGATAAAAGTGGACTTTCCCACATTTGGAATACCGACAATCATCGCCTTTATGCTGCGGTTTATGATGCCCCGTTTCCGGTCACGTTCGATTTTCTCCCTGCATGCATCCATGATGGTATTTACAAGCACGGTCTTTTTCTCATTGCTTTTGGAATTATACAAAAGCACGGGTACGCCTTTTTTTTCATAATACGAAACCCATGCCTTATTTGCCGTTTCATCGGCTAAATCCGCCTTATTTAAAATAATCAGGCGCATTTTGTTCTTTGCAAGCGTATCGATATCCGGATTTTTTGAAGACAGAGGAATCCTGGCGTCGAGTATTTCAATCACCAGGTCGATTATTTTTATATTTTCTTCCATCATCCGAAGGGCTTTGGTCATATGCCCCGGATACCACTGAATGTTCACTTTACAAATCCGCCTTTGTATTCATCCGTTTTCTTTGAAAACCATACTTTTCCGTAAATATCCTTTCGGTTTACGGCACCGATGTTACCGGATCTCGAATCTTCGGAAAAGTTCCGGTTATCCCCGAGCACAAAGAATTCATCCTCTTTTAATTCGAATTCGTTTTCCGCCAGGCCTGCATCCCTTATCGATTCCGAACCATATTCGTCTTCAAAGAGCTTCCCGTCAATATAAATTCGTCCGTCCTTAATCTGGATTTTTTCACCCGGAACGGCAATGACCCGTTTGATATAATAGTGCGTTTTCTCATTTCCTTTCGGCAAAAATGCAATCACATCGCCTCTTTTCGGAGCGGAAATCAGGTAAATCATGCGGTCCATGTATACTTCCTGTGTATTATGAAGTCCCGGTTCCATGCTGCTTCCCACAACCGCCGTTTTAATGCCGAAAAGCCAGACTAACACAAATGCAACAAACGAAACGATAAGCGCAATAAAAATACATTCAAAAACAGTGCCGACCACACCCTTTTTGATTTTGATTTTCTTGCGATAAAAGGTTAGCCCTTTCTTTTTCCGAAATGAAAAATCCGACATATTATATAACAAAAGGCGGATGAACCATCCGCCCTTTTAAACACATTAGTTTACTTTCTCTTTTACTTTCGCCTTCTTACCAACGCGGTCTCTTAAGTAATTCAGTTTTGCACGTCTTACCTTACCGCGGCGAACTACTTCAACCTTTACTACGTTGGGAGAATGGAACGGCCATGTCTTCTCAACACCAACTCCGTTGGAAGTCTTACGAACCGTAAAGGTCTGACGGTTGGAGCCACCCTGGATCTTTAAAACGGTGCCTTCAAAAATCTGGATTCTTTCACGGTTACCCTCTTTAATACGGCCGTGTACCCTGACGGTATCACCCACATTAAATTCGGGAACTTCGTTCTTCAACTGCTCTTTTTCAAGTTCCTTAATAATTTCACTCATGTTAAAAACCTCCTGAATTTCATCGGATGTTCTTGAAACCATACGGTACAGCGGACCATCTCTTTACTTTATGCGACTTGAGTATTTTACCATACAATTGTATGGGATGCAACATAATTTTTACGAGGAATGACGGAAATAATTCTTATTTTTGTCTCACGAATCCGGCTTCTGCTTATTTTTCCGGAACACTCCGAAAAGAAGGAGTCCTAACATCACAAATACGATTCCCGCAAAACCTGCCAAAACCATTGAAAGCGCTCCCGGCTTATCCTCACCAAGAACCGGAATCTTCGTAAGCAGCGACGGATAAAAACTTACCACCACACTGAATGAATTATTCAGAAGATGAAACAGTGCCGAAGTGAAAATGCTTTTGCTCTTATAAACCATAAAGGCCATAAAACAGCCCATAAAGAACCCGGAAACAAACTGCAGAAGGTTCATGTGGTAAAGACCGAAAAGCGCCGCGGATACAATAATGGCAACGACAATTTTCGTCCGGTGTTTCAGCGTTCCGAAAAGGAATCCACGGAATGCCGCTTCTTCCGCAATCGCCGGACAGAATCCGACTACGAGAAGCGACGGGACAAATCCCGCCCCGAGAATGGTCCCCTCTAAAGCATCCGAACTTTCCTGCATGGCCGGAAAAACATGAAGAAGCAGGCTTAAAATCGTCTGAATCAATAAAAAGCAGCCAATCCAAATCACCACCGAGCCAAGCAGTTCCCTTATCCTCGGCATTTTCAGTGAATAAAGTTCCTTTATATCCGCACGGATATATACGGCATACAGGAGCGGTACCATCAGGATAATAAACTGAACCAGTGCCGTTCCCCAAAGCCCCCATTTTAAGACCAGAAACGATCCGGAGTAGATCATAATAAGCATCAGTGCCGCAAAGAGAAAAATGATATCCCCGATTCCCGGAATCTGCCCTTTACGGATATTGGCCCTTGTTTCAAACAGGCTTACACCGTTTAAGCTTTCTCCGAAAAGAATGTTTTCGCTCGAGAAAAGGAAACTCATCATCATAACTAAAAGCACACAGTATGCCAGGTTGGAAAAAAGGACGATGGCAACCAGCTTAATATCATAATCCAGGGAAAAGACGGATTTAATCAAAAGAGCGATGTTGGTCACCGGAATCATTGCCGTAACCGGGCTTAACTCAACCGTGGGAATGATTCCAGCCATCGACGCGAACATAAAAATCATCAAAATCGGGGATGTAATATTGTTTGCCTCTTTAAACGATTTGGCATAAATGCAGACACAAAGGCTGACGGCCGACGTAAACATCGCAAAAACAGGCAGGCAGACAAAAAGAGATATCACTGCCGGAACAAATTGTTTAAAGTCAAAACTTCCCAGTCCGAATCCCGACAAATCCATGGTCATAAACATATATAAGGTGACCGCAAACATGGAGATCAGATTTAAAATTGCCGAAAAGACCGCGATTGTCGAAACCGAAAGAAACTTGGAAAACATAATCTCGGTTCTTTTCACCGGCAGCGTCATGACGGTTTCAAGTGTTCCTCTCTCCCGTTCTCCTGCAGTTGCGTCGATTGCCGGATAAATCGCTCCCGCTAAAACGGAAATAACGAGGATGAACGGAAGCATCATTCCGATTAAGGAACCCGCATTTTCTTCCTTGGAAGAAATGCTTTCCACCGAAATCGGAATCGGACGGAGTACCGCTTCCGATTCCCCGAAAAGGGAAACCAGGGTCTGATCCCGGAGTTCTTCGGAATATCCTTCGAGAATTTTGGACGCATACTGGTATGCATTTAACGAAGAGGTATTGGAAGATAAATCGTAGAAATCCACCGAAAAAAGTGCCCCTTCCTTTGAAAGCGCTTCAAGTTCCTCTAAATATTCCTCCAGATATTCACTTTGA
>OMRN01000234.1 GCA_900313265.1 uncultured Lachnospiraceae bacterium
AAAAAACTTCTGAGAATGGCCGCGCATTCACACCTGGTTGCCGTTCCGTTCGGATCCAGCCTGTATCCGGTACTCTCATTTCCTTTTCCGCTGATAATGCCGTTTGATACGGCCCAGTTCAGTGCATTTACAGCCCAGGGACTGACCTTATCCGCATCGGAGAAATCGGGAATCTTTTTCCCTACGCCTTCGGATACGTCATATCCCTTATATACGGCATATTTATAAAACATGGCAGCAAGTTGTTCCCTTGTAGCAGCTCCGTCAACGGAAAACGTCGAGCCGTCTCCCGTTCCGGATACTATCCCATTTGAAGCTGCCCATATAACGGCATTTGTATACCACTTTCCTTCCGGAACATCTTTAAATACCGGAGAATAAGTCACTTCGGGACAGCCTTCGACGCTGTACAGCGTCTGTACAAACTGTGAGCGGTTAATCGCTGTGTTCGGTGAAAAAAGCACTCTTCCGGGGATTAGTTCCCCTTTCCCGGTCATATAGCCCCTGTCGTAAACATATTTTGCCGCATCGTACTGCCATCCGGACGCTTTGATATCCGCAAACGGATTTCCCGCTACATTGTCGGCAAGAGCGGTGATCCTGCAGGTTGCCATTAAGTTATTCGAAGTTTTTGCCGTAACGGTAAAAATCCCTGCGCCCCACACTTTGACCGTTCCGTTATTCACACCGGCAATCGAAGGTTTGTCAACACTCCAGGTAACACTTTTATCCGTTGCGTCCGCCGGCAGAACCGTTGCCGTAAGTTTTATGAATTCTCCGAAATATACGGTCGCCGAGGTTTTATCCAGCGTTACGGACGTCGGATTCTTAATTACGGTTATTTCACAGTTCTTGATAAGCCCATTCACGGTCCTTGCCGAAATGACGGTTTTTCCGGTACCGACAGCCTTTACAAGCCCGTTTTGATCAACAGTGGCCACCGACGGATTCTCACTTTTATATTTCACCGACTTATCAATGGCATTATCGGGAACCACCGTGGCTTTCAGCGTATAGTTTTCTCCGACGGTTAATTTCAGGCTGTCGGCATTCAGTCCGATACCGTTCGGATAAATTCCGGTATCTTTGGTAAATGCTTTAATTCTGATATTTTTGTTATTTTTGGCACCGTAATCATACCAGAAACCGTTTGAATATGCATAACTCTGACCGGGTTTAGCGGATGCCGTAAAGGTAAAGTTATGGTAAACCCCGCTGTCTTCGGTACGGATAGCGGCTTCTCCTCTCGAAAATGTCATCACAACAGCAAAACGGCTTCCGGGTTCAAGGCAGACTTTTTCGGAAAGTTTTATCGTCTGGTAACCTCCGCTGTATTTCATTTCCGCAATCTGAGGTGTTTCCAGCATGGGAATACCGCTTTCGGGATTATTGGAATCCGTCGGATTTTTATAAATCTGAATGCTGATTTTCCCCGGTGTTCCGCCGGTGTGTAAAGATACAGCCTGTAATTCCTGGCCGGTATTTCCCTGAACGGTAAATACATTTGCCACGGCGGTTGTATTTCCGTATAATTTGCATATATCATACCAGTACGAACCGTCATACTGGTAATTGTGATCGTAATTATCCGCTCTCTCCCCGACGAGTGCCAGCCCGTTTCTTGAAAAAGAAGGTTCGCAGTAAGACATCCAAAAATATCCGCCGTCACCAAACGATGTCCCCCAGCTGTTTTTGCATAGCCATGCACCGTCACGGGTCGGTGCCACGTTAAAATGATTCCGGCTGTAATTATCGTCCCATCCGACCAGTAAAATTCCGTGATTGCCTCCTTTGTTTACCGGAGCGTAATAGGCATTCGTACGATTATTTAAATTTTCATCGTTATAATACATGCCGACAGCCACGCCGCCGTATTCCATAATACAGCTTTTCA
Source organism: uncultured Lachnospiraceae bacterium (assembly GCA_900313265.1). Classification (GTDB taxonomy): domain Bacteria; phylum Bacillota; class Clostridia; order Lachnospirales; family Lachnospiraceae; genus UBA3766. The sequence goes on from OMRN01000234.1 coordinate 1,895, forward strand.
GATCATCTTCGCCTCTTACATCGAAGCAATTCTGCACATGAACAACATCATGATTAAAAGCATCATCGGTCGACCGGTTTCCGAGATCGCCGTTATACGGCGCATAACTTTCCGAAACGGCTCCGTGCCAGTTTTCCATCGTATGAAGAAAAATGGCGGTATCGCCGCCGGCTTCCATCGGATTGCCACCGCTAAAGTGCATGGAATCCCCGGCCGTTCCACCTAAAGGATCAAGAACATTCTGAAAAGAATATTTCACGAGATGTTTTTCGGATAAATCGGGATCGGACATAATATGCTGGCTCAAAAGACTCGATTCAAGCGAACCGATCATGGCAAACGCCCAGCAGGTGGAATACTGCCCCTGATTTCTTACCGGGCTGACCTGTCCGTGACTTCTGGCATCATAATTTGAGGGCAAAGAAACTTTGGATAACGATTTATCTTCATCATTTCCATCGATATCAAATTCTGTATCTGCGGACAAATCTTCAGGTCCGAACGACAGCCATCCGCAATAATCATCCGGAATAACGACGGGATTTTCATCGGCATGCGAACGAAAGGCAAATGCAAATACCA
>OMRN01000236.1 GCA_900313265.1 uncultured Lachnospiraceae bacterium
CTTGTATCGGCAAATTCATCCATTTCTCGTTTATTTCCGATTTTTTCATCGACATTTACATCATCGGGATGAAATCCTTCAAAAGAATCAAACAGATATAATTTCCGATCGGGAAATGCACGGTTTATTAACTTCGCATAGTCACCGCGGAAAACCCCCAGCTCGGCTACTGCACCGGGGATTTCTTTTGAACGGATTTCGCGGGCACACAACTCAAGCGTTGAATTCCTTACGAAATCGGCATCTGAATAGATATAGGATTCGCGCTTCCAGTAGGTAGCACATAAGTCATATGTAAAAACACCGCATTTGACAATCCTGTTAAAAACAGCCGGAAAGCATTTAATAAATCTTCGGAAAGAATATTGGATTTTGGAACGATACATATATTGTTTCATATTCACCTCTTCATAACCGGGATGTATATTAAATTCAAAAAAGGAAATAAACACATTCATAATACACCAAAACAGGTACATACTTCAACAAAACGGAAATGAATTCATTTTACTTTTGAAAAGGAAAGTGATATAGTAGGATTGATAGTTCAGTTTTGGCACGCTTTGAGTGAAAAATGAACAAAAAAAGAGGCGGCTACTACTATGAATAAGCTTACGGAAAAACAATTCGAAATATTAAGAATATTCGAAGAAAACAAGGAAAAACCAACACAGCGGGAACTTGGAAACCATACGGGTTTTTCTTTGGGGACTGTTAATAAAGTTATCAAAGAACTTTCGGAGATGAACCTGATTCGGGACGGGGAGATTACAAAGAAAGGGCAGAATGCCTTAGAACCGTACCGCGTAAAGAGGGCGGTTTTTATAGCTGCCGGTTTCGGATCCAGACTGGTTCCGATTACGTTCAATACGCCGAAACCGCTAGTCCGGGTTCACGGAGTCCGTATCATCGATACACTGCTTGATGCCTGTTTAAATGCGGGCATTGAAGAAATCTATATTGTCAGAGGATATTTGGCGGAGCAGTTCGATCAGCTCTTATATAAATATCCGATGATTCGCTTCCTGGAAAATCCCGTTTACAATGAAGCCAATAATATCAGTTCGGCGATGGTGGCAAGGCATCTGCTTTCGAACGCTTATGTTTTTGAAGCGGATCTGCTTTTAGCCAATCCGTCCATCATTACCAGGTACCATTATACATCCGATTTTCTGGGAATTAAGACAAAACGGACGGATGACTGGTGCTTACGCGTAAAAGACGGCGTGATTAAGGAAGAGAAGGTCGGAGGCGAAGGAGACGACATCTGGCAGATGGTCGGAATATCCTACTGGAACGCCGAAGACGGACAGAAACTGGAAAAGGATTTAGTCAGCATCTACGGGTCTCCCGGCGGAAAAGAAAGATACTGGGAGCAGGTGCCGTTAGTATACAGCAGGGAAAATTACGAAGTGCGGATTCGCGAATGCCTTGCGGAAGATATTGTGGAAATCGATACTTTTAAAGAATTAAAATCGATTGATAAGACTTATGATGTATAGAGGATAACGACTATGGAAAAAATCAAAAGAAACGTACTTTTAAATCCGGGACCGTCCACTACAACCGACAGTGTAAAATATGCACAGGTTGTTCCGGATATCTGCCCGAGAGAAAAGGAATTCGGCGGCCTGATGAAAGGCCTTCGTGAGGAACTGGTAAAAATCGTTCACGGCGATCCGGATAAATATACGTCCGTATTATTCTGCGGAAGCGGAACCATCAATATTGATGTGTGCATCAACAGCCTTTTAGACGAGGAAAAGAAAGTTCTGGTGGTCAATAACGGTGCATATTCAAGCCGCGCGGTGGAAGTGTGTGAATACTACGGTCTTCCCCATATTAATTTAAAGTTTCCGGTCGATGAACAGCCGGACTTAAATGTGATAGAAGAGACGCTGAAGCAGAATCCGGACGTCGGGCTTATACACACCACACATAACGAAACCGGTACCGGAATCTTAAATCCGATCCGCGAAATCGGCGCTTTGGCACACCGCTACGGTGCGATTTTTACGGTCGATACCACCAGCACTTATGCCATGCGTCCGATTGATATCGAAGCAGACAATATCGATTTTTGCATGGCTTCCGCACAGAAAGGTCTGATGGCGTTTACGGGACTCAGCTTTGTTGTCGGAAATCGTGAAATTATCGAGAAGTCCAAAGACTTTCCGAAACGCAGTTATTACTGCAATTTATATCTGCAATACGAATATTTTGAAAAGACCGGGGAGATGCATTTTACACCTCCGGTACAGACCATCTATGCGACGATGGAAGCATTAAAAGAGTACTGGGCAGAGGGAGAAGAAGCGAAATGGGCACGGCATACGAGGGTATTTAATGCCATC
>OMRN01000331.1 GCA_900313265.1 uncultured Lachnospiraceae bacterium
GGAGGATTTCCTTGTTTCCAGACTATAGCCCGTGCAGGCGAGAATGGCGTTGTACCCTCCGGCACGAAGAGCCTGTTCGATATAGTATACTGCTTTTGCAAGGTATATATCGGAAGAGTCTGCGCAGAGAATTCCGACACAGTTCATGGAATCGAGGCCGAGCCCTCTTGCAAAAACGTTCGGGGAATAGCCGCATTCATTAATCACATCCAGAACTTTCTGCTTTGTCTTGGGGCTGACATTGCTGCTTCCGTTTAAAACACGGGAAACGGTGGCAATGGAAACGCCGGCTTTTTTTGAAATGTCATAAATGGTCATGTGTGAAACTCCTGTAATTTCTTACATTGATGGACAAAAAACGAAACGGTTTTGTAAAAAAGAATGAAAACAGTTACATAAATTTAAAATGATTATACATCCGAAAGAAAAAAAGGACAAGGAAAAAAGTTATAAAAAAGGAAAAAAGTTTTTGTGTAAAAATACAGAAATAAAAGGCATTAATGCGCTTGACGAATTACAAATCATGCTTTATGATAAAAATGTGTAAGCGCTTTCATTACGTCGGCGCATTTTTGACAGAATAACAGGCAGAAAGCTTTGGCTTGAGGAGAGAAAAATGAATTATTTAAACAGGGAAATGATCGACAAGAAAGAAAGGCCCGTCCGGGTTCTGCAATTCGGGGAAGGCAATTTTCTCCGGGGATTTGCGGATTATATGATTGATATTGCGAATGAAAAAGGACAGTTTGACGGGGATATCGTATTGATTAAACCGATTGAATTCGGGTCTCTCGAGAGGTTTGAAAAGCAGGACTGCCTCTACACGGTTTCGTTAAGAGGAATTATCGACGGAAAAGCGGAAGTTAAGAACAGAATCATTACCAGTATCGCCGACACCGCAGACGCAATCGGCGAATACGACAAATATATGGAATACGCGAAACTGGATACGCTCCGTTTTATTATATCCAATACAACGGAAGCGGGAATTGTTTACGATGAAAACGATCGGTTTGAGTATACCCCTCCTCATACTTTTCCCGGGAAGCTTACCGGGTTTTTGTTCGAGCGCTTTCGGTATTTTGAAGGAGCTTCGGACAAGGGTCTGATAATGCTTCCCGTCGAACTGATCGATGATAACGGAATACATTTGAAGGAATGTGTATTAAAACAGATTGACAACTGGAATCTGGGAGAAGATTTCAAAAACTGGGTGGAAACATCCTGTGTTTTCTGCTCCACGCTGGTCGACCGGATTATTACCGGATATCCGAAGGGAGAGGATGAAAAACTGTGGGAAGAATGGAACTACAGGGATGAGTTGATTGTAACAGGTGAGCCGTTTGCTCTTTGGGTAATTGAATGCCCGAAGGATATCAGCGCCGAGTTTCCTCTCGATAAGGCGGGACTTCCCGTTATTTATACGGACAATCAAAAACCTTATAAACAGAGGAAGGTCAGAATTTTAAACGGTGCCCATACTTCTTTTGTGCTTGCCTCTTTCCTTTGCGGAAACGATATCGTACTTCAGTCCATGGAGGACGAGGATATCCTGAAATTTATCCAAAAGACCATTTATGACGAAGTGATTCCCACCCTGACACTTCCGAAGAAGGATCTGGAAGATTTTGCACAGGCGGTTATTACGCGGTTTAAGAATCCGTATGTAAAACATGCGCTGCTTTCCATTTCCTTAAATTCCGTATCCAAATGGAGGGCGAGATGTCTGCCGAGTTTCCTCGGATATATTGAGCAGAAGAAAACACTTCCGGCGCATCTGACATTTTCTCTTGCTGCCCTGATGGCATTTTATACCGGCAACGAAATCCGGGATGGCGCTTTGATCGGACATCGCGGAGAAGAAGAATACAGGATTATGGACGATGCAGCCGTGCTTGAGTTTTTTGCCGCCAATTCTTTGAAAGATGCGAAAGAGTTTACGGAAGCATTTCTTGCCAGGGAGGATTTCTTCGGACAGAATCTGAATGAAATTGAAGGTCTTACGGATGAGGTTTCGGAATATCTGGACGATATCCGCAAACTCGGAATGAGGGAAGCCATCCGGAAGAATCTTTAAAAGAAGAACATAACCACCCGGAAGAATTTATAAGAGAAGAACAAAACCATATGTTTTTGAAAAACTAATTTCGGAAAAAACCGATGCGGTCCGGCAGGGATGCTCCCGGGTAAGGAAAACAAAAAAGTCGAAAGAATCGGAAAAATGAAAGTATTTAAAATAAACGAATCGGATAATGTGGCAGTTGCCGTTGAGAATATTTCCGCAGGGGAAACCGTACATGCAGGCGTTGAGGAAATAACCGCGCTGCAGGATATTCCGGCAGGACATAAGATTGCTCTTACGTTCATTAAAAAAGGAGAAAAGGTAATCAAATACGGCAATCCGATCGGGATTTCGCTATCTGATATCGAAAAGGGAGCTCATATTCATACACATAATATCCGGACCGGTCTCGGCGATTTACTGGAATACTCCTATCAGCCGGAGGAAATTCCCGCACTTCCGAAAATCAAAAGAAGTTTTCAGGGTTTTGAACGAGCGGATAAAAGAGCCGGTATCCGTAACGATATCTGGATTATTCCCACCGTCGGCTGTGTCAACAATATTGCATCCGCCATTGCGAAAAAAGCAAACGCATTTGTGAAGGGAAGCGTGGAGGAAGTCATTGCTTTTGCACATCCTTACGGATGTTCCCAGATGTCGGACGATCAGGAAAATACAAGGCATATTCTGGCAGATCTGGTTACACATCCGAATGCCGGCGGCGTGCTCCTTCTTGGTCTGGGGTGTGAGAATTCGAACATTGACGTAATGAAAAACTACCTGCAGGGTATGGATGAAAACAGGGTAAGATTTCTTGTTTCCCAGCAGTCCGATGATGAAATAGAAGACGGTGTGAATCTGGTTAAAGAACTGATTGAGTATGCATCGAAGGATGAGAGGAAAGAAATTGATGCATCAAAACTGGTTGTCGGATTAAAATGCGGCGGGAGCGACGGCTTTTCCGGAATCACCGCGAATCCGCTGGTTGGTAAATTCTCCGATTTGCTTGTTTCGTCGGGAGGAACGACGATTCTGACCGAAGTGCCGGAAATGTTCGGAGCAGAGGAAATTCTGATGAACCGGTGTGAAAACGAAGAGCTGTTTCA